>NZ_JAHGAD010000072.1:0-6155 GCF_030248375.1 Vibrio sp. B181a
GCTATAGAAGTTTTCTAGAAGCGAACCAAGCAGTAACGGATTATCTGGTTGGGTATTACAACCAGCATCGTCCCCATCAATATAATGGTGGATTAACACCAAATGAATCAGAACGACAGTTCTGGTTTCCTCATAAAACCGTGGCCAGTTTTACTTGACCACTACAAAGAGCCAAGAAGAACATGCGAGGGCTACACGAAATTTGAATGCTTTAGAAAATGGTATGGATGGGCTGCGCGTTGATAGTGCTACTACATACGTAAAAGGACAGACTACGCAATCAGATGATTTGGAAACCGCAGAACAGTCTATCGACTCAGACTATCGTGTTCAGTTAAGACTTCGTGGTGTTGGAGACGATGGAAGTATGCTTTTCACTAAGGGGGATTCTTGGTATAGAAATGTTCGAGTAGGTCAATACATCGGCAATGTAGAAATCACTAGCTTCGATCCTCAATTAGAGTGCGTTTCACTCGCAATAGATGGGAAGCCACTAAAGCAGAAATTGTGTACGAACTGATTAGGATGAGAATATGTCTGAAGTTATGAGTGAACAGCAGAGTGAAATAGTAACGTCTATCTCTGCCAGTGAATTATCCGAGAAGAAACCAGAGAACAAAATTGAGGTTCTTCGTGCTTACAATAATGAGATCAACAAAAAGTTGGTTTGTGTTTGTTTTTCTGATGGCACTTTTGTTTTTGATGAAGCGGCGAAAGATAACTATCCATTGTGGATGAAAGTTTCACAAAATATTAGTGAGACAGTGAAACGAACTACTTGGCGAGATATTCGAACGTGCGACAAAGCTACAATTCGAAAAGAAATTAACAGAGCTCAATCATTAGCTAATGAGGCCGCCAAGAACGAACGAACACGAGATGCTCAATCAGAAATTAGTGCGACGGTTCAAGAGTTAATTGAAATCATTAGTGAGTTTTACGAACGTAACGGGAGTGATATTCACTGTAGCCTCAGAGGTTCAGATGCTGTGTTCTATTCTCGTGTGGATGGAATCATAGATTTAAACCCACTTCACCGACCTCGCGCAGATGTGATGCGTATGATAGCAGCCGCGATTGGTGATGCGGGGGTCGAAAACTCTGAAGATGACTTCAATCCAAACATGAATGGGGGAACGAAACTAGATAATGTGCTAGTGCATAAGGATGGTGAAGATGCATATATCTCAGTTCGTATAACTTATCGCTCTTTGTCGAATAAAACAGAAGGCGATAAGGTCTGCACGATTCGTATTTTGAATAGCGGTCAAGCAAGGAAGTTAGACGAGCTAAACCTACCTATTGAAACAGAGCGAGTGCTACGGAGGGTGATGACTGAATCTTACGGCATGGTTCTAGTTACTGGCCCTACAGGTGCGGGTAAATCCACTGTACTTATGGGAATGATGGAAGCAAAGCCAGAGGATAAGATTGCTCATACTATTGAAGACCCCGTTGAAACACTCTCTTCAGATCCTCTAGTGTTTCAAGGGAATAAGAAACATCAGATTGATGAAGTTCGTGACCTTATGCGTATGGACCCTGATATTGGTCAAGCGGGGGAAATTAGGAATACAGAAAGTTTACGAGAAGCATGTGGTTTCGCACGAACGGGTCATTTGGTCCTAGCGAGTATGCACGCCACTACCGCCATTGGCGCGTTTATGCGTATGAATGACATGGGTATGTCGTACCAACAGTTAGCTGAAATGGATCTCTTCCGAATGGTTGCTTGTCAGCGACTTGTACCGAAACTTTGTTCTTGCTCTCGTCGTATGGCGAGCTATGAAAAAACACAGCAAGCAAAGACCTCTGTATTTAAAAAACAATGGCAAGAATGGGAAGAGGTCTTGTCCGAAAAGGCATTTGCACGGTTAAAAAATATTGGAAAAAAAGAACAGTTACGACTTCGAAACCCTAAAGGTTGTGATAAATGTACGAAAGGCGGAACGGCAGGCATCTTAGATCGTCAATTAGTTTTCGAATACATTTTGATTGACGATTTTGCTCGTAAGTGCATACGTGAAGAAAATTGGGATGCATGGAAAGCATCTTTGATTGAGCGCGGTTGGAAGAGTATGCATGAACAAACATGGGAACTGATTGAACAAGGCATGGTCGACCCTGAAATAGCAAACAGTGCAGTATCTGGTCTGTTAATGGATAGTTCGGAAAAGAGGATGTACTAATGCTTGGATTAAAGCTTTGGCTCGTATGTGTAGAGCAGCTAAACAGTGTTTTCCCTCATGTTTTGTTTGATGACATAGATCTCTGGTTGAAGCGCAGACGGTTGACGGCCTTACAACAAGCTGAGTTTGTTGAATTTTACAGCGAGCTCAAATTATCAGGAACGATGGACAAGGAAGCTTTAGAGGCACTTCGTGATGAATACGAGTCAAGTTACGGCAAAGATTGTATGCAATATGAATTTTGCGTTGTGGCTTTGAATGGCATGGGAGCGGGTGACGGTGGTTTGGACAAGGCTATGACTGATTGGTTCTATCCTGAACTCGCTATGATTGTAAAGACAGCTAATCATGCTCGGAAAAACCGTAAAGGCAACTATGGTGATGAAATGGAACACTCTGAAAGCCCATTGCAATTGTTGTTGAACCATGAAAATGAGAGGCAAAGAATAGCAAAGAAGCTGCGAGGGATTTTCAAAAAACCAGTATTGTTGGTCACTTTATCGTTGTTATCTACGTATGTAGCGGCGATGTATGGTGTTAGTGCTTTCGCGGGAGATACGCCGAAAAGTGAGTGGTCAGCAATTGCACTTGCTTATGACTCTTTTGGGCATTGGTTGGCTGAGTGGACCAGACCAATAATCGCATGTGTATTTGGTGTTATGGCTGCATACCTATATGGTTGCCGTTGGTATGACGGTGAATATCGATTGGAGTTAGACAAATGTATTCCTGGTTATAGTTATTACCAAGCCAAAGTTGCAGGACAATTTTTCTCTATAATGTCCGTTTTAGTATCGCCTAATGGTGGTGCGATGAAGTTGAAAGAAGCTTTGAATGAATTCCAATCAAATGAGGCATTGATGACGCCTTATATTGGAATACATGTCGATGAAATGATCAGTCGCTCTGGTAGTGGTGAGTTTAACTTAGAACAACTAGATACTGGACTATTACCTAAAAGAGTAAAAATGCGACTTCGGGTAGCAGGGCGCTCTCAAAAAGGGTTAACGACACATCTTGCATTTCAAACAATATCAGAAAACTTAGCCAGAGATTACGGTGATGCGATAGTAAAACGTGTTGATAAAAGTATGGCCGTCGTTTGGATTGTTTCACTTCTTCTTATGATTGGAGCATTCGTCGCTTGCCTCGATGGGGCATTTGCGAAACTAGACCAAATGGTGTGATTAGGTTTTGAGGAATAAATACTTTCGTAGGTTTAATTCATACGCAACGAGTTTAGCTGGGTAAAGTAGCTTGAGTAGGTTAACTACTTAATTTCAATTAGGAGAAAAAAATGAACTCAAGCCGAGCGATGGCAATGCGACGTAATAGACGTTTACAAAAAGGTTTTCTGTCAATCGATATGATTGGGGGACTTGTTGTTCTCGGTCTGTTAGCGTATGTGTTGTTTCAAAAAAGTGAATACCTCTTGGATACAGGTCGTATGTTGATCTTCAAATACCAAGTTGGTGAAGTCAGCTCTGCCGTGGTGGAGGTAGCACAAGGTAATACAACTGCGGGTATCTCTATGGATATGATTAAGTCTACCACTCCCACTTGGATTGGTGACGGTGCGGACGCCGTTATTTTTGGTGGTAGTTTTAGTGTGGCAGCAGGCACAGAACCTTATTCGTATGTAATTTCCGCTGACCAAATGCCAGTCCGAGTGGGTCATCGAATTGCTGCTGGTTGGGATCAAGCGGCATACGATGAAAGTTCAAAGATTATGAATATTACTTATGGGCTTTAGACGTTATCAAGCAGGCGTTATTGGCTGGTTTGTTGTTAGTTTTGTAGCGGTCTTTATGGCCGCTCTTTTGTATGGAACAAAATATCTTGAATACAAAAAAGCACTGATTTTATATCAAGCTGTATCAGGGGATATGCTTTCTATTGCAAAGTCATGGGAAGAGGCCATGAATTATGCCTGCGTGGTTGACAACGTTCCCCTGTCTATGGTGTTGGGAGATCTCTCTCTTCCAAAAAGTGCAAGCAGTAGCAGTTATGGGAATTTTACATTTGCGTATCAAGCTCCACCTTCTTTATCGATAACTATAAGCACGGAGTTGACAGAGAAGGGAGCAAAAGTGGTCGAAAATCGAATTCTAGCTAGTGTCGAGCAATATCAATTTGGGTCTGAAGTAGCGGTGGCTACATTAGATGGAGTGGTAACAATTGAAGTGAGGCGTGTGTCTGAGACTTCGAAAGTGATCTTTGATAGAGTCAGAGGTAATAGTCAGGCAATTCAATCATCTATGTGGCTTGGTGGTAGTCAGATATTTGATAATAATGGTTGCTGATTAGCGTTGCAAAGAGTGTTAGAGCTGTTCGCACTGCGAACAAGAAAGGACTGCAATAATTGCTGTTTCTTCGGGTTGTAAAGGCGACTGGATTTTGAGCGGGAACGAATGTTTATTTGTTTTTCTTTATAGCTCAAAGTGAAGGGGTCAAATAAACAATACCCGAAGGTATAAGGATTTCAATATGAAAAAATTAGTAAAAAAAATTGGTGTTTTAAGTGTTTGTGCTTCATCGTTCAGTGCGTTTGCAGTTGAAACAGACAACATTATTGACGTGACTTTTGTCGTGGATCAAGAAGTTGTTGAGAGCTTTGGCCGCGAATGGGTTGACCAACAAATTTTGAAAGGGATGAAGCTTTCAAACCAAACATTAGAAATGGCGCAGCTACCGTATGTTCGTAAAGTGAACAAAGTAATTATTGAACCTGCGAATGGTGTAGTAGCAACTGCTACACGTGGTAATCAAGGGGCGTTAGGCGGTGTTCAAGCTGGTTGCGAAACCATCACTTCTGAGTTCGATTATACTGACAATATTGTTTGGTTAGTTCCTGAGTCTGGCAACTATAATCGAATGGGAAATGCTGGAACGTGTTACCGTGATAACGATATTGATCAAGGTGTAGGTAAACGAAACGCTGTCGTATCGATGGGACCATACGGCTATGATCATGACATTGGTGTAATCATTGCTCATGAACTAGGCCATGCAGATGGTTTGCCTCATACTCATGCAGATGCCTACGAGCAAGAAACAGGTCATAGAACACTGATGAGTTCGTCTACACTGAACAATCTAACTGGCCCACTGATTTCACCTAATGATGTGACGGCTTTGAAAGCGGTTGATGCGGGTAATGATGAATGGATGAACTTTTTCACTTGGCCTGCACCTGTAGCACCTGTAGTTGATGATATGGCGACATTGGAAGTGAATGAAGACGATGTTGCTGATAGTTTCGAAGTATTTGTCAATTTGCCTAAAGCAATGGGTGAAAGTGTAAGTGTTGAATTCTATACAGAGTCGGTAACAGCGATTGCCGATACTGATTACGAACAGCATGTTCAACGCTATACGTTTTTAGCTGGCGAGACTCGTAAGAGTATTGAAGTTAATTTGCTTAACAACTCAAGTCGCTATGAAGACCGTGTTTTCAATGTGGGAATTCGATATGGTGAAGGGGTTAATACTCAAGAAACAAAGCTGTCAGTAACTGTGGCAAAAGTTGCGGACGAGCCAGATCAAGGTTCGGGCTCAACTGGAGGTAGCAGTAGAGGCAGTGGTTCTTTGGGGATTTTCTCATCATTGATGTTGTTGCTATTAATGTGGCGTAGAAAGTAAGAAAAACACCTTTTTAAAAAGCTCCCAAATGGGGGCTTTTTTTTTATTGCGCATTAAGGCGGGAGGCTCTCTAGAAAATGATTGATTAGATGAATAGTGTTGAGTTTAAAGGGTTAAGCCTATCGATAATAGGGTTATATAAAAACAAACATTAAAGGAACTAATCATGAATGGAACGAGACTACTAGGGCTTAGTGTCGTAGTAGGGCTTGGGGTGACATTAGGTGTCAGTCCCCCCCTCCAAGCCAATACTGCAATAGTCAACGAGGCCAACAAGAACACCTTTGAAATGCAACAAACGTCGATCAACACTGGTGTAGCGTT
>NZ_JAHGAD010000073.1:0-6042 GCF_030248375.1 Vibrio sp. B181a
ATCGGTCGCGATGTCAGGGAAACACCATCATGGACGGGCATATCTTGCTCGATGGCGACTGTGAACTCATGCTCTTCCCTGGATTAGGGCAGGTTATCCAAGAAGCGGAGAAGCGCGCTTTGTTTGACGATGCCCGCACCATTGCGCAGCAGCTCTTGACCGTCATGGAGCGCAGAGAGCAAGAATATGAAAAAGGCGCCGCCCCTGCGGCGGCGTTTCCGCTGTCAAAGCTGCCTGCTTCCATCCCCCACGCGGGTCTGGAAGCTTTAGGTCAACAAAAACGGCGATGCGATGCTTCGCCTAAGCCGGACATCACACCGACGCCATTATCGCCTGACGACCTCCCTGAAGGTGTACAGGCAACAATGAGTTACGATCACCGAGGGTACTGCCTAGGCTTTACCCATCGAACGCTCGGCTACCTCGGAAAACTGGTGGTTCATGAGGTGGACGGGGAGACCGTGCTGGCCGCAGAGCTGTTTAATGACGACATGATCTGTCTCGAGTCTAAGCAGGCGGTGATGGAGGCCATCTTAGCCACGATCACCGCTCGATTTGAGGTCAAAGGCTCGCTAAACCAAGAGGATTTCCAATGAAACTGAGCGCGATTAAAGCCGGCGACAACGTGACGTGGGTGGTCAAAAGCGACTACAGCGATGAATTTCGCGTGTTAGACATTTACCCGCATACCACTTTGCGAGACGAGCAAGGCGAACCGGTTAAGATGGCACTGCTGACGCCGGTTAACGTTGAGCGCTTTGCGCTGACGATGATGAGTGGTGAAGTACCCGATGGTGCTCATATACAAGTGGAGGCCCCTCTGGCCATGTTATTGCCGGTACTCACGCGCAGCGTGCATTGAGGGTGAAATGAGCTTACAACTTCACCATTTAGCTTTGCATCAACTTATCAGGAAAACCCAAGACGAGCTGCATCTGCAGCTTCGCAGCGCGCCGCTAGGCAGCGACGCGCATTCGGAGCAACTGGCCACGCTGCTGCATCAACATTTTATCCACAAACCCGGCAAAGGCTATGGCTTGTTCCAACCGGGCAGTGACGTGCATGCGGGGTTGCTGTCCTATCAGCAAGGCCATCACACGTTTCATGACTTTTCTTGTGATTGCGCCACCAAGCTGCATCAAGAACTGGTGAAATACCCGTTCGCCGATGAAGGCGTGTTAGTCATGGCGCACTATCAACACCTGGCCACTGAGTATCTGTTCATCGGTTTGCTGCCGATACAGCAAAGCCTTAAGGTGACCGGGTCACTCGATATCAGTGCGACGGATTATCTCGAACTCAAGAACATCACCATCGCGGCGTGCATTAATTTATCGGATAAAGCGCATCACCCAAAAAGCGACCGTTACCTGACGTACATCAAAGGTCGAGTGGGACGTGGCGTGTCGGATTTTTTCTTGGATTTTTTGCAAGCGGAAGTGGGGCTGGATGTCAAAGCGCAGAACCAGGTGCTTTTGCAGGCGGTGGAAGACTTTTGCGCCGACCATCAATTAGACAAACACGAGTCTCACCAGTATCGACAGCAGGTGTTTGACCACTGCAGCGCGCAGCTCAAAGCCGGCGATGAAGTGGTGATACGCGAGCTCTCCAATGCGCTGCCTGTCAGTGTGGATGGCCAGAACTTCGAAGCGTTTGCTGAGCGTCAAGGTTATGAGCTCGAGGCGCAGTTTCCGGTGCAGCGCAGCGCGCTCACACCGTTAACCAAGTTTGTCGGCAGTGGCGGCGGGGTGTCGCTGACCTTTGATGCGCAACTGCTCAATGAACGGATTTTTTACGACCCAGACACCGACACGCTGACCATGAAAGGCGTGCCACCGAACCTGCGTGAGCAGCTGATGCGACGAGGGTAGGGGATAGACAAGGCCAATAGGGCGACAGAGACAATGATGAAAAGAAAAAGAAGCAGGCTTCCACCGCACAGTTTGGAAGCCGAGGTGAACTTGTTAAGTGGTTTGCTCTACAACCAGGCCGCATGGCCAGAGCTCTCTTCCCAATTACACCGAACCCTGTTTTATGGTCAGTTACATCGTGAAGTGTTTGATGCGTTGGCGGCGCTTTTCACGTGTCACCGTGAGGTGAGCTTTCAAATGCTCAGCGATGAGCTGCGAAAGCGAGACTCTAACGTCCATCACTATCAACTTCAAGAGCTTGAACTGTATCAAATCAATGCGGCCAGCGTCACTCGATTTGCTGAAATAGTGATGGAACGATATCAGCAGCGTGAGGCTTGGTTTGCAGAACATGAGGGGGGATCGAATGACTGAACAGGCGCTCTATGAGCATGCGGTGACCTTACTCGCTAAGCGGGATTATTCCTCTGGGGAGCTGAAACGTCAGCTCTTACGACTGGCTTCGGTGGAGGAAGTGGCCTGCGTGATGGAAACTTTGCTCTCGCATCATTACGTTGATGACTCTCGGCTGATAGAACGTGAAATCCAAAAGCAATTGGCCAAGCTTCACGGTGAAGCGCGGATTAAGCAAGAACTGAGAAAGAAAGGACTGGATAACTTATTGGTCGCCCAAGCCCTCGAAGATTTGGATGTGGATTGGTTTGAGCTTTGTTTACAGGCGAAAGAGAAAAAGTACGGGACTGAGCGCCCCAAAGACGCCAAAGAAAAAGCGCAGATGGTTCGCCATTTGCAATATCGTGGCCATTCGATGAATGCCATTATCGAAGCGTTGTCAGCGTAGGAGTCGTATGAACATACAATCTGTATTTAGTGAGTTGGAGTCGGCGAGTGACTTTGAACTGTTTCGTTTGCAGCAAGCCATTTTAAAAGTGCTGGATGATCCTGATAGGATGCAACGATTGAAGCGAAAAATTCAGGTTGGGATGACGGTTGACTATTTTTGTGCTCAGAGAAATACACTGGTCGCCTGTCAGGTGACCAAGCTGGGCCGTACTCGGGTCAGCGTGGTTGAGTGTGAGACTCAACAGCGTTGGACTTTGCCGTTTTATTGGTTAAACCTCGATCACATTGAGGCCGATATCGTCACATCAACACCCAATGGGTTGTCTAAAGCGGAGTTGGCGGTTGGACAAACGGTCGGCTTTATCGACCCGCGCGATAACCAGGAATACATTGGGCAAGTCATAAAGCTTAACCCTAAACGTGTAGTACTGGGTATCGACAACAAGCAATTTAGTGTCCCTTATTCACTGCTCTTCCCCGTATTCGTGTCACAAGCGCAAGACGCCAAACAGACCTTGCTCTTAAAGTAAACTCTGCTGTGACAAACAAAAATGGGAGTGCTGGAATGGCACTTGCGGCTATATAAGTACATAATGACGAAATGTCATTGTCATTATGAGGTTTTGTTGACGCTATGGAGCAGATTAAAGAAGGGGAGTTCAAACGTCTGGCGCTGGCGAAGGCGTTTGATGGGGTGTTGGCGCAAGAATCGTCCCACACACCCGGTAAGTTCCATCTTATCGGCGTCAGTTTCTCTCGACAAGCACAATATGCGGTTCGTGCTGGAAGAGCCAACACCCTGCGCGCATGGCGAATGGATCACCTAGCGGCATTGGTTAAGTCATTAGGGATAATGAGAATGGAAGTCCGATTTTTAAAAGCAGACCATCGTGGAACAGTATGAAGCATACTAAGCTTAGCGAGGTTGACTCGGACATCCCCCATCGAGTTAACGTGCAAAGGACAGCCAAGAAAGCCGACGCCACTCTCTCGCGTCGGTTTTTTTGTTTTTGTCGCTTCAATAAATGACGTCAGCGTCTGGCCAACTGACTAAGGTGGTGAGCGTGGGGTGTCCCCGGTGCTCTTTGCTTTTTTGCTTCTAACCATTGGCTTTTTAGCTCAAAGACTGTCAAAGGCGAAGGCGCATAGTGGATTGCTTGCCAATCGAACCGTCTTACCTGTGCGAGTTTTTGTTGATAAAGCGCTTTGAAAGATGCGTCACAGGGGCAATAGAATTGCCCTTGGTGTTTGAGCCTAAAGTGCGCGCTGGGGCATTCGCGTTGTAAGCGAACGGTTTCTTGCTTGATGAGGACGATGCCCGTTAACGGCGGCAGTGACTGTCTTTCACAAAACTCTAACACATAGGCCAGTGGATAATTCAGATGGCGAAGACTGATGCCCACCTCGCGAGCGACGTCGTGGAAAAAGAGTGACTTATTATCTCGATGCTCAATGAGATAGTGCCAAACACTTACAGAGAGCGGTCGCCAATTTTTGTTTGACTTCATAAGGCCTCGCTTTCTAATGGATAAGCAATCAGTTTATTATATTATTGGCGATGTGAATACACATTGGGTGTTGAAAGCCATTGAGGGGAACGATGCCAATTTATGATGTTACTTATTTTTGCTGTGGGTCGAAAGCGATACTGAAACACAAACAGCTCAATATGGAAAATTTACAAGGTGCGAAACTGGTCGCGTTGTCACATTTACCTAAGACTCGCTGCGTTGTGCGCATTCGCAATGCTCAAGGAAAGTTGCTTTCGGTTCGTCAGCATCGTAATGAGTACGCGGGGCAATGGTCGGATTGGGGGCATGAATCGGCGCCCAATCCCGCGTTTTCAAGTCGTAAAGAGTGAGGCCGCCTGTCGCAATTTTACTCGGCGCAGCTCGCGAAATCCCTCTTCTGCGCTAGAGTCAACCTGGCAACGCGGTCGTATTGACGGTGTTGTGACCCTTTTGCTTTTTTACCTTCATTCCCCCTTGAAGGACCTAGGCCACCGTGTTGGTGGCCTTTTTGTGGGCGGAGGATAACCGATGAAGGCCCTTTTTTTGTGTGGTGAGGGTCAAGCATTCTTGGCTGATGATTTCCGCGTAGGACTGAAGCGTTTGACCCATTTCTTGCCATTGCTTTCTTTGGGTGGGGGAATGGCGGGTAGGCATTCAGGCCATGGTGTAGTAATACTGGCCAAAGGTCTGATTTGAAATAAGAAATAAAGTGTGATGGCTTTCACAGTTTGTCTTACTCTGACATTTTGCTGTTTTAAGCATCTCACTAGCTCAGGCTTTTTATTGCCTATCCGATGTTTCAATATGCCTGATGTGGCCGATAAAATACCTGTGTTTTTCACTCCGTTTTGACTTTTCCACGTCGAGCTATCTTTCTCATTTCGTTGTTAAAATCCGGACATCATTTTTTGAGTTAGGAAAACGTCGATAATGCACGACTCTGACCCCGCTACTTCATCCGTAGAGCATTATGCTCGAATGGGATGGGTCAATGAAATTCACTCCGATAATCGCCATGTCAAAGTCGATTTTGAGGGCAACCCGCTTGGTCAGTCGGTGTGGGCGGTGCTTGGCCGTCTGTTCACGAAAGCGGATTTACAACTTGCGATAGATCACCGTCTGGATTGCCGCATTGAGTTTGTGGCAGGAGATATCCACACGCCAATGTTGACCAATATTTACTCTTCACTCTTGGATGAAGAGCTTATCGTGCTGCGCGCTAAAAAGATAATCATAGACGGAGAGGAGAGTGTCGAACTTGGAGCTGATGGAGCCAAAACCTCTATGACTGCGAAAAGTGGCACGGTAAAAACCACCGCCCAAAACATCAATACATCGGCAGATAAATTACAAAAAATTCAAGCGACCAAAGTGCGTTTAAACTGATTGAAAAGGAAAAGATTATGGCATCAACCATCGGCGCTAATGGGCTGAGTATTGTACATAAAGGCTCAGGCGGTGAAGCGAACGCTTCTGTACCGGACGTTTGTTTAACCAAAGTCGGAAAGCCTGTCGTTCCTATTCCGTATGGCAACAACGCTAAATCCGCCGATTTGGTGGACGGTTCAACCAGTGTCACTGCCGATGGTGGCAACAGTATTGCCTTGCAAGGCAGTAAGTTCTCAAAAAGTACTGGTGATGCCGCTGGCGATAAAAAAGGCGTGAGTTCAGGAACCATTGAAGGAGAAGCGCAGTTTGTGACGTCTTCTCCGAATGTCCTTATCGAAGGAAAAGGAGTGGCACGCCAAAGTGATCAAATGACCATGAACAATGGCAACACCATGTGTTTTGGCGTACAGAACCCATCTTTCTCGGTC
>NZ_JAHGAD010000074.1:0-3401 GCF_030248375.1 Vibrio sp. B181a
GTCGCGATGTCAGGGAGACACCATCATGGACGGGCATCTCTTGCTCGATGGCGACTGTGAACTCATGCTCTTCCCTGGATTAGGGCAGGTTATCCAAGGAGCGGAGAAGCGCGCTTTGTTTGACGATGCCCGCACCATTGCGCAGCAGCTCTTGACCGTCATGGAGCGCAGAGAGCAAGAGTATGAAAAAGGCGACGCCCCTGCGGCGGCGTTTCCGCTGTCAAAGCTGCCTGCTTGCATCCCCCACGCGGGTCTGGAAGCCTTAGGTCAACAAAAACGGCGGCGCGCCGCTTCGCCTGAGCCGAGCGCCACACCAACGCCGTTATCGCCTGACGACCTCCCTGAAGGCGTACAGGCTACCATGAGTTACGATCATCGAGGGTATTGCCTAGGCTTTACCCATCGAACGCTCGGCTACCTCGGAAAACTGGTGGTTCATGAGGTGGACGGGGAGACCGTGCTGGCCGCAGAGCTGTTTAATGACGACATGATCTGTCTCGAGTCTAAGCAGACGGTGATGGAGGCTATCTTAGCCACGATCACCGCTCGATTTGAGGTCAAAGGCTCGCTAAACCAAGAGGATTTCCAATGAAACTGAGCGCGATTAAAGCCGGCGACAACGTGACTTGGGTGGTCAAAAGTGACTACAGTGATGAATTTCGCGTGTTAGACATTTACCCGCATACCACTTTGCGAGACGAGCAAGGCGAACCGGTTAAGATGGCACTGCTGACGCCGGTTAACGTTGAGCGCTTTGCGCTGACGATGATGAGTGGTGAAGTACCCGATGGTGCTCATATACAAGTGGAGGCCCCTCTGGCCATGTTATTGCCTGTACTCACGCGCAGCGTGCATTGAGGTTAAGATGAGCTTACAACTTCACCATTTAGCTTTGCATCAACTTATCAGGAAAACCCAAGACGAGCTGCATCTGCAGCTTCGCAGCGCGCCGCTAGGCAGCGACGCGCATTCGGAGCAACTGGCCGCGCTGCTCCATCAACATTTTATCCACAAACCCGGCAAAGGCTATGGCTTGTTCCAACCGGGCAGTGACGTGCTCGCGGGGTTGCTGTCCTATCAGCAAGGCCATCACACGTTTCATGACTTTTCCTGTGATTGCGCCACCAAGCTGCATCAAGAGCTGGTGAAATACCCGTTCGCCGATGAAGGCGTCTTAGTCATGGCGCACTATCAACACCTGGCCACCGAGTACCTGTTCATCGGTTTGTTGCCGATACAGCAAAGCCTTAAGGTGACCGGGTCACTCGATATCAGTGCGACGGATTACCTCGAACTCAAGAACATCACCATCGCGGCGTGCATTAATTTATCGGATAAAGCGCATCACCCAGAAAGCGACCGTTACCTGACGTACATCAAAGGTCGAGTGGGGCGTGGCGTGTTGGATTTTTTCCTCGATTTTTTGCAAGCGGAAGTGGGGCTGGATGTCAAAGCGCAGAACCAGGTGCTTTTGCAGGCGGTGGACGATTTTTGCGCCGACCATCAATTAGACAGGCATGAGTCTCACCAGTATCGACAGCAGGTGTTTGACCACTGCACCGCGCAGCTCAAAGCCGGCGATGAAGTGGTGATACGCGAGCTCTCCAATGCGCTGCCTGTCAGTGTGGATGGCCAGAACTTCGAAGCGTTTGCTGAGCATCAAGGTTATGAGCTCGATGCGCAGTTTCCGGTGCAGCGCAGCACGCTCAAACCGTTAACCAAGTTTGTCGGCAGTGGCGGCGGGGTGTCGCTGACCTTTGAGGCGCCGCTGCTCAATGAACGGATTTTTTACGACCCAGACACCGATACGCTGATCATGAAAGGCGTGCCACCGAATCTGCGCGAGCAGTTGGTGAGGCGACGGTAGCAAAATAATAAGGAACAATATGAAACGCAGTATGAAAGCCATCGCGTTGTTTGGCGCTGCTGATGTCGGTAAGTCCAGCGCGTTGAAGACGTTAGATAAACAGTTAAAAGAACTTATTGAAGCCTCTAGTGAAAGAAATATTGACCATGTGACCGACCAATATTTATGTTGTTTGTCCACTGAGGGTATCGATATTGCGACCTCTTATCGCCTGCTCGGTAAAGTGGTTGGGGTTGTGTCTGGTGGGGATACTCCTGAAGCGATGAAAGAGGATATAGAAAGATTAGAAAGTCAGAGTAAACTTGATATTTTGGTGTGTGCGACTCGGTCTAAAGGAAAAACAGAAGCTTTTCTGCATGAGATGGCTGGGGAGGAGAATATTATCTGGCTGCAATGCCCATGGGTTTATCCTGAGCAGGAATACGCCATTAAGATGAAGACTCAGAGCATGGCGACACTATTGTTTGATATGCTGATAGCCCAAATTCACAACACAACACCTTAATGTGTGCAATTTCCAGAACAGTTCAACATAATGACGAAATGTTATTGTCATTATGAGGTTTTGTTGACGCTATGGAGCATATTAAAGAAGGGGAGTTCAAACGCTTGGCGCTGGCGAAGGCGTTTGATGGGGTGTTGGCGCAAGAATCGTCCCACACACCCGGTAAGTTCCATCTTATCGGTGTCAGTTTCTCTCGGCAAGCACAATATGCGGTTCGTGCTGGAAGAGCCAACACACTGCGCGCGTGGCGAATCGACCACCTAGCGGCATTGGTTAAGTCATTAGGGATAATGAGAATGGAAGTCCGATTTTTAAAAGAAGACCATCGTGGAACAGTATGAAGCATACTAAGCTTAGCGAGGTTGACTCGGACATCCCCCATCGAGTTAACGTGCAAAGGACAGCCAAGAAAACCGACGCGACTCTCTCGCGTCGGTTTTTTTGTTTTTTCGCTTCAATAAATGGCGTCAGCGTCTGGCCAACTGACTGAGGTGGTGAGCGTGGGGTGTCCCCGGTGCTCTTTGTTTTTTTTGCTTCTAACCATTGGCTTTTTAGCTCAAAGACCGTCAAAGGCGAAGGGGCATAGTGGATTGCTTGCCAATCGAACTGTCTTACCTGTGCGAGTTTTTGTTGATAAAGCGCCTCGAAAGATGCGTCACAGGGGTAATAGAATTGCCCTTGGTGTTTGAGCCTAAAGTGCGCGCTGGGGCATTCGCGTTGTAAGCGAACGGTTTCTTGCTTGATGAGGACGATGCCCGTTAACGGCGGCAGTGACTGTCTTTCACAAAACTCTAACACATAGGCCAGTGGATAATTCAGATGGCGAAGGCTGACGCCCACCTCGCGAGCGACGTCGTGGAAAAAGAGTGACTTATTATCTCGATGCTCAATGAGTCGATTTAAAGACGCTTACACTGTATCTAGTGGGAATGTGTGTTGATTGACTGTTTCTTATATTATTATAAAGAGAAAGGAGCCTTGTTTGAGTCACTCTTATTTTAAATTGGCGCCCCTCGTTTGCGAGTTTGA
>NZ_JAHGAD010000075.1:0-6614 GCF_030248375.1 Vibrio sp. B181a
TGTCATTTAAGTATACCTAAACACCACAAGCTGAATTTGACACCAAATACTATAATGTCATAACATAAATGACACACACATTAAGATCATAATCTATATGTCACACAAGGGAAGTTATGTACATCTTTGGATACCTTAGAGCATCAACAAGTGATCAGAATGCAAAACGTGCACAGAATACATTGCAAGAGTTTGTACAGCAAAAAGGTCATCGTGTTGCGGGTTGGTATATTGAAAATGAATCAGGGGCATCTCTACAAAGACCTGAACTTCTACGATTGCTTGATGATACGGCAATTGGTGATGCAATCATCATTGAGCAAATAGATCGACTTTCACGCTTAGATGAAAAAAGTTGGTTCATATTGAAAGAAATGCTGAACAAGAAAGAATTGAAAGTGATCAGTCTCGATTTACCAACAAGTCACATTGCACTCTCTGCTCAAGTGACCGACGAGTTCACAACTTCAATGCTCAAAGCGATCAACAGTATGATGATGGACATGCTAGCAGCCATCGCTCGAAAGGACTACCAAGACCGACGTCGCCGTCAAGCAGAGGGAATAAAAAAGGCGAAGGAGGAAGGGAAATATCGGGGTAGACAGCCGAACCTTGAACTCCACAAGAAGATTTATCAATTAAGAGTTGTCAATAAGCTCAGTATTCATGACACTGCAAAGCTAGCTAATGTCTCTCCTCGCACCGTCATACGTGTTGCCCAAAAGCTATCCAAAGAGAGTAACAGTGACTTTTGAGCGATAACAGAAGGGGAAGAAATCATCATGTTATAATCTGTCATGGCTGACTTATTTAAATGGCCAGTGCTCTATATCGAAACTTACGCAGTCTCCACAAACAAATACGACCAGATAATTAATTGTTTTTCATACCACGAATGCTTGCATAGAGGAATTAAAGTTTACTCTTTAAGTTACTTGTTGCATAGTAAACTTTTCGAAAAGATGAAATGTCTTGAGCTGTAATTTCAATGTCAGATTCTTGGTATAAACCAGCGATAGCATCGTCTGAAAATCCAGCATCGTATAAACTTGCAACTTTTGATAACCCTTCAAGCGTATGCGCACTATTTTCTGTTTGGTTTGGTCTCTCGTCAATACGCTTAAGACGTTGCGATACTGCAGGGGCACTGATCCCGATTGATTCAGCGATCTTTGCTTGTGGGACGCCTTGTGCACGCAACAATTTAATCACATGATTTTTTTCATCTTTCGTTAACTCAGAAAAATCTTTTGACGCGTCAACATTCTCTGATTTAGCTTTATTAACTACTTTCTCCACTACAGAAGATACTGAACAACTTATAACTGGTGGAATCATTGTTTGTCACTCTATTGAAACACTAGTTAAGTTTAATTAAGGTTTAATTTTAATGTCAAGTTGCATTAATCTTACTCCTGCCTATCTCTCTATTTCCAGAAACCTGACTTTGAATTGTCCAAAAATACACCTTACTGATCCAGAAAACCATCGGGTATAGGTTAGCGACATTTCTGCTATGGTAAACATTTTTAGCTACCCAATACTTTGTCTTGAGGTTTCCAGGAGACCGATGAAGCTAAAGCATCGTTATTTTTATTCACGTCGAGAATAAGCGTTCACCGCTCGAATGAAACGTCTCGTACGATTAGGAAAAGCCGCCCCTACTAAGCCAATTACCGTACTGGCAATAAAAGACAGCAATAAACTGTACATCAGAAGTGAAGCGTTCCCGTCCATATGAGTTTCGCTAGATACCGCCAACGCCGTCACGGACAGCAATATGTTGACCACCACAGGCGCCAAAAAGGCTAAAGTGCCAAAGAGCAGAGTGGCGGGAATGTACAGCGCCAAAAACATCCCCCTTCGATGGTAAGATCGCATTGTCTGGTCTCACAAAAAGAGCCACAGTGTGACTGTGGCTAAATAAATATGGCCTCAACTTAACACAGGCGGTTGAGCCAAGGCGCTTTAAGCGCAATAAGTACAACACAAACCGCGCTAACAATAAACAACGGCATGCACATTAACCCTCAAAGCTATCCATACCCTTTATCGATAATCATTAATCCGGAGAGCCACACGAACCGCTTGGATGGCGTCGCTTCGTCGATGGACACCCAACTTTTTATACAACTTGTAAAGATGACTTTTCACCGTATTGGCTGTCAGAAACAGTTGCGATGCCACTTGTTGATTCGACAGGCCGTAGGAAAGCAGTTCGAGAATTTGTCTCTCTCGATGAGTGAGGTATGCTTGTCGACAATCCATGCTCTGGTTTGAGTGTCGATAACGATAGATCAACGTCTCTAAATATGGTCTTGGTAACCACAACCCCCCTTGGCAGATGTATTCAACACATGTGTTGAGGTGTGAGAGGGGAGCGTTACGCAACAAAATACCTTTCAATAACTTCCAACGAAGCACGTCTTTGATGACCGAGTCTTTTGGCACATTATGTATCATCAACGACCACCCAAACAAATCAAAGTCCGGCAGTAAGCCTCGATCTTCAAGTTGCCGCATGAACTCATAGTCAATAATCACCAGATCCACACGCAGGGTAGCGCTGTGAAGGACGATTTCATTTGGTAAACACGTTCGGATCGCCGTGTCAGGTAAAGAGAGTTGTTCCTTTATCAAACGGGTTTGCAGATTGTTCTCCGCCATTAAAACAAGCTGTTTGGCCTTCATATTTTTCCACCACTGAGTGCTGGCATCTTATTTTCTCTATGCCCTTTATCCATAGGAAAACTATAGCAGTCATCACAGCAAAGTACGGACTGTGCTTGGACTAGAGCTAAGCTTGCTCTTTTTCTTGGCGAGCAAAATTGAATGCAATAAAGAGGAAAAATGAACCAGGCTCTTACACTGATGGTTTAGGAGGCAATATACAATGAAACTAATACTTGCCATTTTACTCCCATGGCTCTAGTTCGACTCTGGTCTGGAGTGGTGTGTTTATTGCTTCATCTGACGCTGATTGGAGGAATGCCGACGCTATCTGGGTGTGAGCGGTAAAAGTCAGGCTCAGCTCTTTTCTATTGAAGAAGCCATCAGCTTATAGACATTAGACGGGACGACGTTTGAGCCCCCAATCTTGTTCAATTGATGCCAAACCGCCATCGACAGCCCTTACCTTGGCCCTATACCTCAACCCCAGCACGCTAACGGACGTCGCAACCTCCTCCCTTACCAAAGAGAGCCTCGCGAGAATAGGCGCCCACTCAAGAGAAACAGTGTTCAGCACTCTACGTCCTTTAGTTCTACACTGGTCAAACCACGCCAACAGCAAGCATCGAGACTTGTGGTATCGATTTTCCCCTTCGCGTGCACCACATCAATGACACCTACTCCCTCTTTAGTGAGGTGATAGAGCACTAAAGAGGCGTCGAAACGAGTCAATCAATTGCAAACTCGTAGCCCTGAGCTTGATATGTGGGTGCGCCCTATCCAACGCTCACCGCCATCACAAGCATTCCAACCACTCAATAACCTGTCGCCAGAGCTGACGGTCGAGCGTCACAGGGAGCGCTTGTTTATCGAAGAAAGCCTCTTGATAAAGAACATTTTCGGAAATCTTACCAAGGGTTGGGTATTGCCGAAAGTGTTGCAACAATTGCTCAGTGCGCTCTACACGCTCATCATGCGTAGCACAACGATTCATAACAAACGCTAAAGCAATCTTGCGAGCACTCAATATGCCGGATTCAATAAGATCTTGGATAAAAGGTAAGCTGGTGTGTAAATCCAACGGCGACGGTGACATCGGCAATAATATGGCGTTGGTAAAATACGTGTATCTTTCCATTTCTTCCTGACTGAAATTGGAAGGCGAGTCGATAACAATAAAGTCAGAATCTCGACGCACTTTAAGCGTCATCGCCATATTAGAGAAGCTACGCAGTGACGGCGGATAGGACTGAGAGCAACCTGGCAATGCATTTTTAGCCCAGTCATGGCACGAACACTGTCGATCAAAATCAATCAATTCGACCTTGTAGCCTAAGTGACTCAAATGGCTCAGCAACGCAGCCGCGCAAGTTGACTTCCCCACCCCACCTTTCTGGTTCATCACTAAAACCTTTTTGGCTTGACTGTAATGTAAACTAATCTTGTCTTGCTTCCTGCTGTACAAAGGCGCTCCCTTCGATAAATTCATTCTGCTCTAATACAGTAAATATGGCTCATCCCTTCGATGAAGCAAAGACAAAGCAAGTCAATGACGGACATACCCATCCCATGCTGAGCTGACCGAGACTAAGCAGTAGGCAAACTAACACCACGCTTTTATTCCTTGGTCATGTCTCACAAAGATAGATGCGAGCTCTCGCTCTTCCTTCCGTCCGCTACCAAAAGCGAGAGAGGCCATGCCACTGAATACAACTGTGTATCAACCAGCCGGATCTGCTCTGCTAAACGTATGGCGCCTATCTTCTTCCCACACTCATAAATACGAGCAGACGCATTATTACTCAACACGCCATGCCAACGTTTTTCAGAGAATAAAGGCTCGGAAGCTAAACAGTGGGCAGTAAATTGGTTAGCGAGCACCGTGTGCGATGGGTGCTTGTCGACCCATTCCACCACCGTTTGGTAGCGTAATGCGGTGACGGAGTTGGTATATTGCAACGCTTGCCCCACCCCAATGCATGCAAACATCACAACACTCATCATGATGATTTTCACACAAAATCGCGGCAGTTGACGCATCATCGGCGTTCCTCCATTGACTAATACGCTTAACTCATTCGAGTTCATCCATGATACAACGACATAGTCGCTTAGCCGCTAACTCGCCTCTTGTGCCACATGTCTTGTTTCTTTAATACGGGACATTGTCGCCTTGAGCGGGCTCGTCCTAGGCAAAACTCAAAACGGGCATGAGCCCAGTGAGCCTGAGGGCTTCCTTCATTCGCCAACGCGAACGCACTTTGCCACGCTTCACAAGCTTCAGACCAGTCATGCTGCTTTTCAAGTTCACAAGCGATAGACGCAGATTTTAGGTAAGAAAAGTTCAAACACTTCCTCCTTTCTCAGATGCAAAAAATGATTGTCCCCCATTCTCGATACATCCAATCTACACCTCGATGGCACAGACATAGGGAACGTTTCAGTGGGAAGAAGTTGCACCAATGAGGGGATCCAAACACGATCATGAAAAAGTAGGGCGCAACCTCTTCCTCTACAAGCATAGCAGCCATATCTGATGACAGAGAAAAATGTCATAACGTAACCTCTGAAACCACCGTTTTACTTGGGGATTCTTATCAAAGTGTACCTTTAATGCACTAGGTAAATTTAGTGCACTAAAGTCGAAAAATAAATGTATAATGCACCAACATAAACAAACCAATGTAAAATGCACCAATGAATCACAATATCCGAATTTATGGTTACTTAAGAGCCTCGACCGACGAGCAAGATGCCTCGCGAGCAAAAAATGACCTGATCGAGTTTGCTGACAAAATGGGCTATCCCGTTGCCTATTGGTTTGAGGAGAACGAATCAGGGGCTCGATTACATCGCCCTGAATTATTTCGTCTCCTTGACATCGCGATGCCAGGCGACATTATCCTGGTTGAGCAAGTGGACCGAATAAGCCGCCTGAACACCAAAGACTGGGAGCAACTCAAAAACATCATCGCCAGTAAAGGATTGAAGGTCGTGGCATTGGATTTACCGACCAGCCATCAATTTATGCACACCACCGACGAGTTTACCGAGCGCATGCTGGCTGCTCTCAATAGCATGATGCTCGACATGCTAGCCGCCGTGGCCAGAAAAGATTATGAAGACAGGCGTCGCCGCCAAGCGCAAGGCGTGCAACGAGCAAAGCAAGAAGGAAAATACAAAGGTCGTCCGGTTGATATCAAGCTGCACCAGAAGATAGAAGGTTTGCTGCAAGATGGGAAAAGCTACAGCCAAATCGAAGCATTGATAGGTTGCTCCAGGCATACAATTTCTAAGGTTTCTAAATTACTCAAAACAAACAAGGCGTCATGTTAAAACCATCACGACAAGATCGAGAACAACGATTTCTCCAAAGAGCCAGACAGAAGTGCGGCGAGCAATATGATCTGATCCAGCCAGACTGGACACTTCATTAAGCGACATTTTGATTTTCAAAGTTAACTGGGCTTAGATACCCAAGAGCACTGTGCCTTCTTGTCCGATTATAATCAACCTCTATGTATTCAAAGATCGTTTGGCGCATCTCGTCTCGCGTCATGATCGGCTCATACTGGATCGCTTCAACTTTCATTGAATGGAAGAAGCTCTCAACACAAGCATTGACGCTCCTATGTCAAGACAGACTCGCTAGATCTTTCAGTATTAGCGGGAATAGCTCTCTCGCTATATAACGTTTTAAGATACGAGTTATTTCCTTAGTTGATAACCCTTCTGCTGTTCTTCGTGCAACATAGTCTTTTGTTCTGGGATCACTACGCATTCTAACCATTGCCACGGTCCAAAGAGCGTTATTCGCACTACGGCTACCTCCTCGATTCAACCTATGACGGGTAGTTTTCCCCGATGACGCTGGAATTGGATTAACGCCACACAAGGCTGCAAACGATGATTCTTTCTTTAATCGGTTTGTAGTGGTCAAGTAA
>NZ_JAHGAD010000076.1:0-1784 GCF_030248375.1 Vibrio sp. B181a
CTTCCCAAAGAAGCCAGCTAGGAGTTGCTAGTGTAAATGCACAGCCAAACACTTCCCCTTTAAGATCTCCACTTCGAAAAACAGTAGATACTTTATCTATTACTTCCTTGTCGAAATCACACCAATGAAAACCATGAGAGCGCTCACCCCCTCTGGCAGGATAGTTGTCACTGTTAAAAATTAACCAGTTAGGGCGTAAGTAGAATTCATTTGTCTCGTTATTCTCCAGAAAGAAAAGAAGCCATACTCAAGAAATTGTTGCCGCCATATCCTCGCTCCATTTCGGAAGTGGCAAAAGAAGAAGGCATCCCTGAAGCGACACTGTACAATTGGCGTAAAGCATTGAGAGAAAAAGGGGCCGCAGTGCCTAGTAAGAAAACATCGCCAGAACAATGGTCAGCACAAACGAAGCTCGCTGTCGTTGCTGAAACTTACACGATGACCGAGCATGAACTCAGTACGTACTGCCGTTCAAAGGGGCTCTACCCAGAGCAGATTCACACTTGGCGTGAAGAGTGTTTACACGGTTTTAGGTCATCGAAGGAAAAAGACGCTGAAGCGAAACAGCAGTCTCGAGCGGACAAACTGGAGATCAAAGCTCTGAAAAAAGAGCTTCGATACAAAGAGAAAGCCTTAGCCGAAACCAGTGCGCTATTAGTTCTGCGAAAAAAGCTGAGAGCCTTTTACGGGGAAGAGGACGAGGCCGATTAACGCCAACCAGTGAAAGGCAAGAACTGATAAGTCTTATACATGAAGCGGTCGACAACGGCAGTCGTCTGCCGAATGCATGCTTGGAAACGGAAATCGACCTAAGAACTTATCGAAGGTGGTATCGAGGCGGAGAAATCCAACAAGATCTGCGCCCACTGGTCGTTCGCCCAGAGCCGGCTAACAAGTTAACGGAGAAAGAAAGGTCAGCCATATTGGACGTATGCAACGCGCCTGAATACGCCGCCCTTCCTCCAACACAAATCGTCCCTACGTTACTTGATAAGGGAGTTTATTTAGGCTCAGAGTCTACGTTTTATCGAACCTTAAGACTGGCAGGTCAGGTTGAGCACCGAGGACGTCAACGTGCTCGCAAGAAAGTGGCCAAGCCGAGCAGCTATACAGCGACGGCACCGAAACAGGTGCTGACGTGGGATATCACTTACTTGCCAGCAGCGGTTAGAGGCCAGCACTACTATCTGTACCTTATTGAAGACATCTACAGTCGAAAAATCGTGGGCTATGAAGTCTATGAGCAAGAGAGTGGTGAGAAAGCGTCTCAGCTCTTGCAGCGAACGCTCATGCGAGAGCAATGCTTTAATCAGGCGCTTGTGCTTCATTCGGATAACGGGAGTGCGATGAAGTCTTCAACAATGAAAGCCAAGATGGAAGAACTTGGTGTGACACCGTCTTACAGTCGCCCACGAGTAAGCGATGATAACCCCTATGTAGAATCGTTGTTCAGGACGTTAAAATACGTCCCGAGCTGGCCGTCGAAAGGCTTTGCAAGCTTAGAAGAGAGCAGAGCTTGGGTAGACAGGTTCGTAGAGTGGTACAACAATGAGCATAAACATCGAGGCCTGAACTACGTGACGCCATCAGAAAGACATGCGGGTAAAGATAGTGAGATCTTACAAAAAAGAGCAGCAGTCCTAGAGGTACGCCGAGAGCAAAATCCTGAACGTTGGTCAGGAGAAATCAGGAACTGCAAACCAGTTGGTAACGTTCATCTAAATCCAGAAAAAGAGGTTGCTTAATTAACAAGCAACTAGTGACAACTATCTTGAAAAACGCCG
>NZ_JAHGAD010000077.1:0-14098 GCF_030248375.1 Vibrio sp. B181a
AGCAGCGATTCGGTAGTATGTGGCAAGGGTTGATCAAGGTTGCCAATGAGTGCATCACAGGTCTTTGATACATCGAATGTTGTATCTGGGTGATAATGGGTAAAGTGCTGAATGACCTCGGCACTGACCATGTCTTGGAAATAGCGATCGCTACTCAACGTTTGACCAATACTGCCCCAAGCCGTGCCAACGGTCTCAATTCTGGTTGGCTGCCAAAAGCCGCGCTGACCTTTGGAAGCGATATTGAAAAAATCATCATCCGATTGGCTGTCTATATGGCGAGGGTTATCGCGACGAACCGGAGTCACCACAAACGGGTCTTGACTCTCTTCGACCAGCAGTTTGACCTTGCCACCTTTGAGCGGGTCCGCATCGCTGCGTCCTTTTTCATCCAAAGTGGCTTCATACACCGTCGAGCCTTGCTCATCACAGAGTTTAAATGGCGCATTCACCAGTCTTTGACCATTTGGATGACGCACGCAAACGTCCATGATAAAGGTCTCTTCAAGATCTTCTTCGACCGAGAAAGATGGGTTCTGCACGCCGAAGCACATGGTGTTGCCATTGTTCATGGTCATTTGATCACTTTGGCGTGCCACTCCTTTTCCTTCGATAAGAACATTCGGAGAAGACGTCACAAACTGCGCTTCTCCTTCAATAGTTCCTGAACTCACGCCTTTTTTATCGCCAGCGGCATCACCAGTACTTTTTGAGAACTTACTGCCTTGCAGTGCAATACTATTGCCACCATCGGCAGTAACACTGGTTGAGCCGTCCACCAAATCGGCGGATTTAGCGTTATTGCCGTACGGAATAGGAACGACAGGCTTTCCGACTTTGGTTAAACAAACGTCCGGCACAGACGCATTCGCTTCACCGCCTGAGCCTTTATGTACAATACTCAGCCCATTAGCGCCGATGGTTGATGCCATAATTTTTTCCTTTTCAATCAGTTTAAGCGCACTTTGGTCGCTTGAATTTTTTGTAGCTTATCTGCCGATGTATTGATGTTTTGGGCGGTGGTTTTAACCGTGCCACTTTTAGCCGTCATTGATACTTGAGTCTCCCCTGAGCGTAGGACGACACTTTCATCGCCTTGAACAACCATGTTTTTGGCTCGGAGTATCAATAGGTCTTCCTCTAGTAGAGAGGTGAAGATGTCAACAAGGATAGGAAGGCTAAGATCGCCATCCATAAAGTTGATTTGGCAGTTCAATTGGTTATCAATAGCGAGATCTATGTCAGAAGCTTTAAACGCTCGACCTATGACTGCCCATATAGGCTGACCGATTGGATTCCCATGAAAATTGACTTTAACGCGAGATTTATCTGAGTGAACTTCATAGACTTTACCGATTCGTGGGTAGACCTCTTTTGAAGCATCAGGTTGCGACGATTTCATTGCTGTTTCCATAAACCAAATAACTTTGGATTCTAACAATCGAAATGAATCAAGGCGCTTATTCTTTATGCGGGAAAAAGTGATTCTCGGTAGTGAATTGCACGATATTTCCTTTTCAAAGCACTTTTCGCGTTTTTAAAACAAAGGAAGGGGTCGTTATTTTGTGATATTAACCTTGCACGTCAGACCTTGTAAAAGTGTGACTGAAGTAACAATAAGGCGGTAAGAGAAATCATCTTAATCTATGGCACGGATGAGCACTCTGCCTACAAAGGCTGTGAACTTACTCTCATCCCAATTAACAAAAGATTTAGGGAACTTTCCTGTTAATTCGGACTCCGAGCTTATTCATTTTCTATACAGCTGCGCTTAATTCATGAGCTTTGACGGATACTTCGAAAAAATACAGCGAAAAATGAACGCTACGAGCTCATTAGAGGCACTTGTAGTCTGGCGAAAAAGGATCAACATTGGTAATTCTGGTTTGCCTTACAAAACCCAACAAGGGCGCTTAGTCGCACATTGCTATACATCGTTCAAAGAAGAAAAAAGTAAGAGGAAAAAAGTATGACGACTTTGATAACGCAGGATGAGGTGGTTCAATGTGTGAAACAAGAGCTTGAATTGACAGGCATTGCAGATAAAAAGCATGCAGCGCCCGATCTCAGCCAATTACTACCAGAAGTGAAGTACACGATTGTCGAAGTGCTCTTGCTGCATACCCGAGGCAATCAGGCTCAGGCCGCACGAATGCTTGGAATGAATCGTGCTACATTGCGAAAGATATATAAACAAAGCCTTAAACGATGAATGCTACCTATTAGCAAGAAGCGGCTTTTGCAAAACCTGCCAATCGCTGCATTAGAATGGTACAAAAGCCGCCAAAGAGAACAAAACGTCCTCTATTCTTCCTCAAGATGCCTTATCGAAAGTCTTGGACGGATTTAAAAAAGGCACCAAGAAGGAAAGCGAGACTAGAGTAGCCACAACCAACCGTCAAGCATCTTCTTAATTACCAGCACCACTTTTTCTGTATACCATCCACTAACCTTACTAAGGCCACTTCTAAACTTAGACTGGAGGTCAATTATGTGGACGAAGAAAGGTCATCTAACTGGGCAGAAAAAGCCTTTTAAGCTTGAAGACATATGGCGAATTCGTACTCGGCTCGAAATCGAAGAAAACATCATGGAACTCGCCTTGCTGAATCTCGCCATAGATTGCAAGTTACGATCATGTGATTTGCTTAGAATGAAAGTGAGAGACATATCCTCTGGCGGTGTTATTCAAGACCGTGTGCTCTACAGTCAAAGTAAAACGGGGCGAGAGGTGCAGTTTGAGATCACTTCCCGTACAGCACAATCGTTAGCACAGTGGATCATGAAAAGCCAAATTACCGCGTCAGATTACTTGTTTCCTAGTTCTAGGAAGCAGGGTAAATCCATGAGCTATAGCCGTTATCTTAAAATCATTCGTCGTTGGGCAACAAAACTTGGCTACGACTCATATCAGTATGGTACTCACTCAATGCGCCGCACGAAAGCAACACTCATTTATGCACGGACAAAGAACATCCGTGCGGTTCAATTATTGCTCGGACACGTAAAACTCGACAATACCATTCGCTATCTTGGTGTTGAAATAGAAGATGCATTAAAGATCTCTGAGAATACCGACTCTTGAACTAGGTCAGCATTTGCTATTGGCAATGGCTGAATTAGAATATCGTCACTTAAAGTTATTTATTTACATTAACTTATTTATTTTTAGGTGTATGGCGATGCCGTTTTTCTTCATTCTGTCATGCCGTATCTATTCCTTGAATGTACACGGTCAGTTATACTGCTGTTATTGTACGTAAGGAGGTTCAAATGACAGCAGCAGACCGCATTTATCAAAAGATAAAGCGTTCAAGACGTTATGTATTTGAACGCAAAGACTTTGATGGATTTGCAAGTTACGACCAAATAGGTCGGGCCCTGAGGCAGCTTGTGCAGCAAGGTGAGTTAATGAAGCTTGGCTATGGCTTGTATACCAAAGCAAGAATCAATAGCCTCACAGGTAAGCCTATGCCCACCAATCCAGGTGGTACCGATGCCCTTATGCGAGAAATTCTTAAAATGAAAGGCGTTGATTTTGAGATGGATAGTCTATCGCTACAAAGTCTTTCAGGTTCAAGCACCCAAATTCCATCTTCTATTCAGTATTCATGGGACCCAAAACAGTTTAATCGCAAACTGGTGGTCGGTAGCCGTGTGCTGAACTTACCAAGTTAGTATGAACACACTAAAACAACAGTTCCTTGAGGTTTCCGATGCGCTTGAGCTCGGAAACCCAGCCATCATTGAAAAAGATTACTGGGTCGTGGCTTTACTGGCTGAGCTAGCGAAAGTTTGTCCTGAGCATCATCAAATGGTCTTTTCTGGCGGCACTGCGTTGGCGAAATCAAACGTTAAAATTCTAAGAATGTCGGAAGATGTGGATATAAAACTCATCCCCAACCCAGCATTTGATGAACTGAGCCGTGCGAGAAAGAAAGCCGCGAGAAAGGCATGTGTTAACGAGATTGAACAGGCGATCACCCAGTCAGAGCTATTTACCGTTGAAGAGCGTTCTGTGCGAGATGAGTACCGCTACGTCGAGTTTGAACTTAAATACCCGCAGAAGTTTAGTCAAGCACCCTGCCTTCGCCCCATCATCAAGTTAGAGTTAATCGAAACCATTCCATTACTGGATGTGGAGTCGCGCAGCATTCAATCTCTGCTAGTAGAGTTGTACCAACAACCGCACGAAGTGAGTGCATTTGATTGCGTCTCTATCCATGCCACATTGGTTGAAAAAATTATTTCAATGCTGCGCCGTACCATGTCGGTAAAACGCAATACGGAGCGAAGCGATGATGTTGCTTTAGTTCGCCATATTTACGATGTTCACTGCATAACAAAGCTCTCAATGCCAGAACTCGACTCGATTGACGGTCTATTCAAAGCGGTATTGGCAGAAGATATTGCCCGCTTTGGCAATCAACATGCCGAGTTTGTTGCCAACCCCAAACAAGAGCTACAACTTAGCCTCAAAGAGCTTGAGGAGAATCCAATTTTCCGCCAACGCTTTCAGGACTTTGTCACGCCAATGGTGTTTAACACCGAACCCCATGATTTTGATACCTGCTTTGCCTCATTTAAACGCATTGCAGCATCGCTAATTGAAAAAATTTAACGCTATTCGAGATAACTTAATGCCAAACTCTACTATCAACCAAGATGAAATCAACAAAGCCGTCTGGTCGGCGTGCGATACGTTCCGTGGCACCGTAGACCCATCCATCTACAAAGACTTCATCTTGACCATGCTGTTCTTAAAGTACATCTCAGATGTTCGCCAAGACAAAGTGGAAGAACTTACTAAACAGTTCGGTGACAACAAAGAGATGGTTGAAGCCATGCTTGCCAGCCAATCATTCAAAATTCCAGCAGGTTCAACCTTTTGGGATTTGTATGATGCACGTAATACCGCAGGTAACGGTACTCGTATTGACCAAGCATTACACGCAATTGAAGAAGCTAACGGCACCAAGCTTAAAGGCGTGTTCCAAGACATCAGCTTTAACACCGATAAATTGGGTGATGAAAAGCAAAAGAACGACATTCTACGCCACCTATTGGAAGACTTTGGTAAGCCAACCCTAAACCTACGTCCAAGCCGTGTTGGTTCGCTGGATGTAATTGGTAACGCTTACGAATACCTGATCAAACACTTTGCCGCTGGCAGCGGTAAATCAGCAGGTGAATTCTATACCCCGCCAGAGGTATCGGATCTGCTTTCTATCATCCTAGAACCACAACAAGGTGACAGCATTTGTGACCCTGCATGTGGTTCAGGTTCACTATTGATGAAGTGTGGTAAGCAAGTTCAAAAGAACTTTGGCGGCTCTAAGCAGTATGCTCTGTTTGGTCAAGAAGCGATTGGCTCAACATGGTCACTGGCGAAAATGAACATGTTCCTGCACGGTGAAGACAACCACCGCATTGAATGGGGCGACACCATTCGTAACCCTAAGCTGCAAGATGCTAATGGTGGCTTACTGCACTTTGACGTAGTAACCGCAAACCCACCATTCTCGTTAGATAAATGGGGTCATGAAGACGCAGAAAGCGATCACTTTGGTCGTTTCCGCCGTGGCGTACCACCAAAAACCAAAGGCGACTACGCTTTCATCTCACACATGATTGAGACACTGAAACCAGAGACAGGTCGTATGGGCGTAGTTGTGCCTCATGGTGTGCTATTCCGCGCATCTTCTGAGGGCAAAATCCGTAAACAGTTGATTGAAGAAAACCTGCTAGATGCGGTGATCGGCTTACCTGAAAAACTGTTCTTTGGTACAGGCATTCCAGCGGCAATCTTGATCTTTAAGAAGAAGAAAGACACCAAGGATGTGATGTTCATTGATGCTTCGCGTGAGTTTAAGTCTGGCAAAAACCAGAACGTTCTTACGGCAGAAAACATCGACAAGATCGTGAAAACCTACCGCAGCGGCGACAACGTGGATAAATATGCGTATGTGGCAACCCTTGATGAGATCCGTGAGAACGACTACAACCTCAACATTCCTCGTTACGTCGATACCTTTGAAGAAGAAGCGGAAATCGATTTGATGGCAGTGCGCAGTGAGCGTTTGGCGCTGCAAACCGAGCTAGCCGATCTAGAAGCCGAAATGGCGGGCTACCTAGAGGAGTTGGGTTATGGTGCCTGATTCAATCTCAAAGCTTGATTTAGTGCAGGCTCAGATATCTGAAATTCCTGAAGATTGGCAACTTTGTAAGGTGGGCGAAGCTTTACGTATTCGCAACAATTTTAGAAAACCAATTAGCCAAGAAGTCCGAGAGACTATGAAAGGGCAATACCCTTACTATGGTCCAACTAAAATACAAGATTACATCTCTGAATACGAACAAGATGGAATTTATGCATTAATTGGAGAGGATGGCGATCATTTTTTGAAGTATGCCACAATGCCTCAAACGCAGTTTATCTCTGGAAAATGTACTGTAAACAACCATGCTCATATATTAGAAAGTTCAAGTATCTGTGACTCAGAGTGGTTCTTCAATTATTTTAAGCATAGAAATATAACCAATTTTCTATCAAGGCAAGGAGCTGGACGCTTTAAACTAAATAAAGCCACACTGGAAAAGCTACCATTGCTTGTTCCTCCACTCCCAGAACAACGCAAAATCGCTCAAATCCTTTCTACATGGGATCGCGGTATTACAACCACTGAAAAGCTGATTGATGCCAGCAAGCAGCAGAAAAAAGCCTTAATGCAGCAGTTGTTGACGGGTAAAAAGCGGTTGGTTGACCCGAAAACGGGTAAAGCATTTGAGGGAAAGTGGGTGCAAGGTAAGCTCGAAGACATAGCAGTTATCGATAGCGGCTTTGCATTTAAAAGCACATCATTTGTTCAAGATGATGAAAACTCGGTTCCAATCATCAGAATGAGTGATTTTAAATCTGGAGGACTCGATGTTAAAGAGGCAGCACGAGTCTCAATAGAAACTGTGAATGGACTAGATAAATTTAGATTACATGTTTCAGACTTTGTTTTTGGAATGTCAGGAAGTTTATCCAATTATGGTTGGGTGAAAGACCAAGACATTCCTTGCTATTTGAATCAACGAGTGGGTCGCATTCGAAGTAAAGCAATGGCGATACAAAATTTCGTCACTTACCTATATCTTTCTGAGAAAGTACAACAAAATATTTTGGATAAAGCTGCTGGAGCTGCTCAACTTAATATAAGTGTGACAGATTTAAGAGTCATGGCTATTTCGTATCCGTCAGTTGAAGAACAACAAAAAATTGCTTCTGTACTCACTAGTGCCGATAAAGAAATTGAGTTACTAGAAGCCAAGCTTGCACACTTCAAGCAAGAGAAAAAGGCGTTGATGCAACAGCTCTTAACAGGTAAGCGTCGCGTGAAAGTAGCGGAAGCCGAAGCAGCTTAATCCACTCTCTAAACCTATGTGATGCACGGCCCCACATAGGTTGACTAAAAGCTAGGTAATACACAATGTTAGTATTCAACTGTACAAAAGCCGCTGCGGACTTCTTCACAGTTAAACGCAATGGCAAAAAAGTCTCTCCATTGGAAACGCCGCCAACGGATTCTATCAGTAGTTCTGAACCCGTAAATGCGTTCAGAACCCAACCACCGATGAGTGCTTGGCTGGTTCATGCGGTAAATGTACAACGCAAGAAAGTACTAATCGCCATGCACGTTGAAACTCGCTATTCCATGGTGTTTGTTGGCATTCAAAAAGGGGATTGGCTCGAGTTCACTAATCAACTACTTGAAAGACTATTTAACAACATGCAGTTCTTTGGTGAAGAGTTCGAAATGTGCGATGAAGAGAGCTTTGAAGAGATGTTCAATGAGTTCATCAAACTTCATCCTAAGCCTATCTTTTGTCAACGAGGTGACCGCAGCGTACAAAGCCATATCAATGATGTTGCTTGGCAGTTTGAAGACCAAGTTTACCAAGCTGGTTCTCTACCTGAAGGGCATGAACAGTCAGCAAGCTTTGATGAGTGGATTAACAGTTTAATTCGCTCGACCAAGCAGAAAAAAGATCACTTTCATCCCGATGAAGAGATGTTTATTGATTGGATGCAAACTTATAGTGAGTTGGGCGACAACGAGGACAAACTGATCCGCCAGTTATTTAGTTCTCTACGCCGACAGATGATGCACGCCGAAATGGTTAAGCATGGGATTCCCGATGACAGCTATCTGGACGAGATGAATGCCGAACTTAACCAAGCGATGAATGAATACTACGAAGGAATTGGCAGCATTCCTAATAACGTTATCGATTTCAATCAGGCCAAAAGTCGTAAGCACCATTAAATACAAAAAAATTAGAACGAATCGACAAATTAAGAGATAGCAATGTCAGGCAACTTACCCAACTTCCGTGAAGAGCAAAGCGCAAAAATCCCCGCGTTAAATTTGCTCACTAACCTTGGCTACCAATTTATTCCGCCAAGTGAATGCATGGCAATGCGAGGCAACAAAACCACGGTGATCTTGCCGCAGGTGTTACGCAAGGTTCTGAGCTTTAAAACCTATTCATTTATGGGGAAAGATCGCCATTTATCGCAAGCTGCGATTGATAAAATCGTGCAAGAGCTGGCTAACCCTGCGATGAATGAAGGGCTAAAAGCGGCCAATGAAAAACTCTATAACGCGTTAACTTATGGCATTAGCGTCACTGAGTTTGTCGAGGGCAAAAAAGCTAACCCAACCATTCAAATCATCGATTGGGACACGCCTGAAAACAACCAATTTCATTTCACCGAAGAGATGGAAGTTGATAACGCCCGTGGGACAGGTAAACGCATTCCTGATGTGGTCTGTTTCGTTAATGGCTTGCCTTGGGTAGTGATAGAAGCAAAACGTCCTGATAGCAGCATCAACGGCAAACCCACCATTACCGAGGGTATTTCGCAAAACATCCGCAACCAAAAAGTGGATGAAATCCCGCATCTGTTTGCTTACAGCCAACTGTTGTTATCCATCAATGGGCATGATGGCTTATACGGTACGTGCGGCACACCTGAGAAATTCTGGGCAAAATGGAAAGAAGAAGAAATCACCGAAAGTACCTTTGAACGCCTCAAAAACACGCCATTGAATAACGCGCAACTGAATGCGATTTTCAGCCATCGCACGTCAGCGATCAAAAATGAATATCTATCACTGATTGCAGGTGGTGATTTGGTGGTGACAGATCAAGATCGCTTGTTAGTATCTTTGCTGCGCCATGACCGTTTACTAGAACTAACACGTTTATTTACCCTGTTTGATAAAAAAGCGGGTAAGATTGTTGCACGTTATCAGCAAGTATTTGGCATTAAAGCCTTGGTGGAGCGCATCACCTCTTTTGATGAGAAGGGAGCACGTAACGGCGGTGTGATTTGGCATACCACAGGTTCGGGTAAGTCTTTCACGATGGTGTTTTTGTCAAAAGCCCTGATTTGGCTAAAAGAGTTAGCGAAATGCCGCGTTGTGGTGGTGACTGACCGTGTCGATTTAGAAGATCAGCTTGCTCGCACCTTTGCCTCTGGCGGCGCACTGTCAGATAAAGACAAAAAAGAGGCAATGGCAACCACAGGCAAACGCCTTGCTGAGCAAATTGGGAAAGGCAATGAACGTATCATCTTCTCGATCATCAACAAGTTTGGTACAGCGATTAATCTACCTGAATGCTACAACGATAGCCCAGACATTATCGTATTAGTGGATGAGGGGCATCGTAGCCAAAACGGTGAGAACAACATCCGAATGCAGCAAGCCTTTCCGAAAGCCGCTTATATCGGTTTCACTGGTACACCTCTGCTGCAAGACGATAAAACCGAGAACAAGTTCGGTAAGATCATTCACTCTTATACCATGCAACAAGCCGTAGAAGATGGTACCGTTACGCCGTTGTTGTACGAAGAACGTAAGCCAGACCTCAGCACCAATGACAAAGCCATTGATGCATGGTTTGGCCGTATCACCGATACCCTATCGGAAAAGCAACGCGCTGACTTAAAACGCAAGTTTGCGCAAAAAGGCCAGATCTACCAAACCGAAGGGCGTTTAGAGTTAATTGCGCACGACATTTCTGATCACTTTCAAAACTTTAAGCAGCAAGGTTTGAAAGGTCAACTGGCGTGTGATTCTAAAGCCTCTGCAATCCGCTATAAGAAACTTCTCGATCAAATCGGTAAAGTCACTTCAGTGGTTGCGATGTCGCCACCCGATACCCGTGAGGGGCACGATAACGTCGATAATGAAAGTACCGATCTGGTGCAAAATTGGTGGAAAGAGAACGTCACACAGAAAGGCTGGAGCGATGAAAAAGCCTACACCAAGCACATCATCCAAGAATTTGAAAAGGATGAAGGCCCCGACATTATGATCGTGGTCGATAAACTGCTAACGGGCTTTGATGAGCCTAAAAACACAGTGCTCTATATCGACAAGCCATTAAAGCAGCACAACCTTATTCAAGCCATTGCGCGTGTTAACCGCCTACACAGCAAAAAGCAGTTCGGTTATTTGATTGATTACCGTGGCATCTTACGTGAATTGGATACCACTATTGAGAAATACCAAGATTTAGCTGAGCGTACCCAAGGCGGCTTTGATATCGATGATCTCAAAGGTTTGTATAACCGCATGGACACCGAATACAAGAAGTTGCCAGGTTTGTATGATGACCTATGGGCAATTTTTTCTGGTGTGAAGAACAAGCAAGATGGACAAGCACTGCGTCAAGCTTTGGCACCTAAAATTGATACGATTGATGGTCAACTGACAGATACCAACTTAAAGCTGCGTAATGATTTTTATGATGCGCTGACTGCGTTTGCTAACTGCTTAAAAGTAGCTCTGCAATCGGCTACTTACTTTGAAGATAAGAGCTTTGATGATAAGCGTCAGCTTTATAAAAACACGTTGAAATCCATGAGCCAACTGCGTCAACAAGTACGTGCAGATGCAGAGGAAACCGTGGACTACGACGAGTATTCGGAAAATATTCGCGCCATGTTAGACAAGCACATTGCAGGTGTGTCGATTGAAGAGCCAGAAGGCGCTTATTTGGTTGGCAACATGGGTAAAGATGCCAAACCAGAGCAAATGACCGATGATGAAGCCAATAACAAAAAGGATGTCATCACAGGTCGTGTAACCAAGATGATTGAGCAAGATTTGGCGGATGATCCGTATGCGCAAGAGTATTTCTCAAACTTGTTAAAGCAAGCTATCGAGAAAACCAAGGAGATGTTTGACAGCCCTGTAAAACAGTACCTTCTGTTTGCAGATTTCGAGCAGCAGGTTAAAGATCGAGAGGTAGCTGGAATGCCGACCGATCGCTTCGCAGAACTTGACCCTAAAATAAAACGCCATGTTCAAGCTTACTATGGTCTGTTCTTAAAACATGGGTTGCTAAAAGAAAATGGGGGAGAGCCGTTACCTCTAACCGAAGAGCAATGCTTTCAATATGCGTTAGACATTGATGGCATTGTGCGTAAGGCGGTTGCCGAGTTTTCAATTAACCCATCAGAGATTGAAAACCAGATCCGTTTAGGACTGCTGCCACTGCTGTTTAATGATGTTGGTATCGACAAAGCGCAAGCCATTATCACAGATGTCATTCAGATCACCCGTCTTGGCCTGTCTGGTAACAATACCTCAGGTCACTAAGCATGACTTCGGTTAATCATCAAGAAGGCAATACAGAGGAATACAGCTTCATCTATGGTGATGAAGCTGTTACCTATGAGGTGATCCGCAAGGTATTTGCTGAAGACAAGAAAAAGAAAATCACCATCCGAGTGCATCCAGATTGCCGAGTCGCTGTCACTGCGCCTCAAGATGCTGAAAAATCAGCAATCCATGAGGCGGTCATGCAACGCGCTCAATGGATTTGGAATGCACTGGTCGAGTTCCGATCTCATTTAGAATATGTGCAAACCAAGCACTACGTGAGTGGTGAGATGCAATTCTATCTAGGCCGCCGCTATGTGTTAAAGGTGGTTGAAGACCAAGATGCCACTTCCAGCGTGAAGATGGAACGAGGTAAGCTGTTAGTCACGCTTAACCGCTTTAACGAAGATAAGCCAAAGCTCGTCAAAGCACTGGTATCTGGTTGGTATGGCGTTCGTGCAGAACGGGTTTTCCACGAACGTTTGGCTGAGCTTTTACCGCAGGCTACGTGGGTAGAGGGCATCCCTTCATTTCGCATTATGCCGATGCAAAAACAATGGGGAAGCTGTTCAGCCAAAGGCACATTGATGCTCAACCCTCATCTGATTAAAGCGCCTAAAGAGTGCATTGATTACGTGATCTTACATGAGCTTTGCCACATCGCGGAATACAACCATAGTGAACGCTTCTGGCGCTTATTAACCAGCGTGATGCCTCAGTGGAAAGAAGTGAAAAGCAAGCTCGATGGTATGGCGGAATTGTATTTGAATGAATAAGGATGACTGAATGAGATGTCCTACTTGTGAAAAACAAATTGGCTGGGATTGGCTCGAAGATGAGTGTATTGAACCCAATGAAGAATTTGAGTGCCCTCATTGTGGTGAAACTTTACGTTATGAGATTGATGAAGGCACATATCTTGGTGCCCAACATATAACGATTGAAGTTGTGGATGATTAAAAGTGCGCTACTAACTATTCTGAGTATTAAGCAACCTACAAAGTGAATAGCTATTCATCTTCATAAGTGGCTTCTGTATTGGTTCGAGTAAAAAACTTCAGGGAATAGGTGCTTTACTCTAAGTAAAATTTGTCCAACTTCGAGCTAGCTGGTGAAGCCAGCTCATGTGGGATGAATCATTGGGGTTTAAATGATCGGTAGCCAGTTTTTTAAGCAGGGTGTACTAAGATGTGGGCTTGATGTATCTCGGTGTTCCACTCTTTCATTTCGGCAAGAAATAGGCCGTGAGCATTAATCGAATTGATAAGCTCTGGTGCACGCTCTAGTTGGATAAGCATCGATAGTGGGGTGACTTGATTGTGTTCTTGGTCAAAACCGTGTTCGACTTGTTCCTCTAGCATATAAAGAATCCCAGGCTCCGCTTCACTACCCTCCTCAAACAGTCTTGATTCGATACCCTCTACGTCATAAAGGTGTACGAGTAGGTTATAAAGCTTTTCAGCACCGACGAGTTTTGCATGCTTCGACTGTGAATTAAGTTGATGCAGTTTCATTTCTAGGTTCCCACCTTTTTTTCTTGCCACGCTGAGCATCAGTTTGATGTCTTTTTTGATATTCGATAACGACTTATCGTTGAGCTTTGGCTTAAGGTACTTTATCAGTATGTCATTGCGTGATGTTACTGGAACAAAACGGGAAGATGCGGATACCTGACACAGCAGATGAAGCAGGGCGTGGGTAATGAGGTTGTGAAGGTTGTGGTAGTAGTCAAAGTCTCGTTTGATTTGCATAGCCAAGGTAGCGTTGTGGGTGGATTTTAAGAATATGAGGGCTCGGTGTTTTAAATCAACCGTAATAATGAATTCGGGAGTGGTTTCCCATACATAGGGTTATTCATAAATTACTAATATTCGATTTTACGAAAATGATAATTGTCCAAAAACGTGTTTCAGCGGGAGGAGTGCTTACTGTGATCACCAAGCGATTCTGTCGTACCTTAATTACCAAGCGACTTTGTCATTACACTAACTACCGAGGGAAAATGTCGGGACTGATTTAGCGTACTTTTTAAAGTAATCAAATGAGCTTTAAAGGGTGCTAAGGATGTTCTATATGGATTCAAAATCACAGTTTACTGTCGATATCATTAGCAAAGTCATTGATGGCAAAATTACTATCAATAGTGCTACGCAATTACTGCAAAAATCACGAAGAACCGTTGAACGTTACTTGAGTCGCTATCGCAAGGAAGGCATTCGGTTCGTGGTTCATGGTAACACTGGTCGTGCTCCCATCAATAAAATCCCTGAGTCACTCAAGAAGGAGGTTCAAGGCCTCATTCAAACCAAGTACTACGACTTTAATCTTCAACATCTCTCGGAGCTTTTGAGCAAAAATGAAGGACTGTCGATTAAGCGTGAAACGTTACGTTCTTGGGCTCATGACATTCACCACGCGGCGTTTTTCAAGATAGT
>NZ_JAHGAD010000078.1:0-35057 GCF_030248375.1 Vibrio sp. B181a
AATCCCGAATCCCGTTACTTCACATCACAACTAATGTCTTTAATCGGCGTTTCGGATGTTGTGAAACACACGTAAGCGGTTTGCGGATTGTTTGGGCCGATGCGGATATAGCCTGCTTCTAATTCATCTTCGTCAAAAGTCACCGAGTGGGATTGTCCCGTTTTGCCATCAAAGTAGCTGGCTTCAAAGTTTTGGGTCAACAGATGAGCAACACGGTTACGAGTGTGAGCCGTTGTAAAAGTGATGTTCGCACATCGCATCATTGGCTTTTGGGTAACTAAAAATTGGCCGCTTTCTTTGTCGAATACGCCACCTTTAGTTTCTGGGGCAATATCGATAGGCTCGAAGCTTTCAACTGTACAAGAAGGTTTAGCATTCGCTAACGAAGGTAAAAGTAGTGCACTGGCTAGGCATAATAATGTGGCTTTGAACTTCATAAAGGCTTTTATCAGATTTGAGATTGTCTACAGAATGAATCGATAGTATCGGATAGATTGCTGGATTTGTCAGCGAAGCGTAAGTGTAGACTTAACGGTGAGGGGGCGGTGTAAGAGGATGTAAGTGCCCCGGTAGTCAGGGCACAGATGTCGGCAGGGTATGTGGTAGTGATGATTAGATATCGCAGTCGGCTTTGTGTGTATTGCCGAGAGGCTCAACAGTAAAGCCACGTTCTTCGAGCAGATCAATGAGGTTGTCTTTGCCGACTAAATGCAAGCTGCCGACAACAATTGTGTATTGGCCTGACTTCTTCGGTAGCATGCTGCCAGAATCTAATTTTTCCGCCCAATCTCGGTTACGGTCGTACAAGAAAGCTTGATTGAACTCATCACTTGATTGTTCACTCATGGATGCTTCTTCTAATGTGCTGCCGTCACCGCTCTTCCAGCTGTCGATTAAGCACTGTACCAGTTTGTCGCCACCGTCATATTCTTCAATAGAAGAGAGCAGAAACTCTTTACCGCCATCTTTTTGTCCTGCGATTAAATTCAACTGAAATTGCACACTTTCCAACGGCAATACAGGCACTTTTTGTTTATCGGCCAGATTAATCAAGTGCATGTCGACGCCTTGGTCGGATGCATAACCTAGCTTGTTCACTAACATTAGCTGAATGGTTAAAGCCGCTGACCATGGCGGCGCATTGAGCAGCTGTGCTTCTTGTAGACCTAGGTCATTCGCAATCTCCGCAAGATGTTTACGCTGCGTTCTATCTAAAACATCTTTGGCAAGCAGTGAGGTTTTTGGGTACGTCACGCCTTCTGTATTTCGAACGTCGGCTTCGATGATTAAGCCATCACTGTTTTTGAGGAACTGAGTGACAGCTTTGGGTAACGGGTACATGGTTTTGTCACCCACATGAACGGAACCAATAATCATGTATTCCATATCGCCTTTCTTTGCGAGCCAATGCTGCGGCTCGGCTTGAACTGAATAAGAAGTGAAAAAGACGATCAGAGATGACATCACGGACAAGAGTCGAAACATATTTTGCTCCTCGAATTCAATATGCATCTTATCTATAACACGGTTCGGCAAAATCGTCATTTCTAAAAATATTGACGAGTTTTGACGGTGAAGAAATGAGAGTTAATTCACGAAAGTGTTTCAATTGAGTTTGTTGTTAATGGTTCGCTTAATAACCAATAGTGATCAAAATCCTATAAACCAGCTTAAACCCACCAATATTCGTGACAGTGATCGCAACAAACTCGTCAAAAAAAGTTGTTCGTTTTTGACGTTTTAACTAAATCATTGAAATTAATGTGTTTATATTTTTCAGTGTCTAGCCGAATTTGAGCTGGATCACTTCTTAGTTCCATTAATTTTACGCTTAGAAATAACTGCTTGTATGTTGAATGCAACTGTTAAGCGCCTCGCATTTAGGTGCTCACCATTTTTGATAAATGTCGTTTTGAACCACTGACTTTTTGGGGAAAGTAAGATGTTGAAACATAGTCTGATTGCTGCTTCTGTTATTGCTACATTGGCAGGCTGCTCTTCACTGCAGAACTCTGAGCAACAAGTTGTAAACTCATTGGCTGACAACCTTGATATTCAATATGAAGTACTAACAAACCACGGTGCTAACGAAGGTCTTGCATGTCAAGACATGGGCGCAGAGTGGGCGTCTTGTAACAAGGTAAACATGACGCTAGTTAACCAAGGTGAAGCGGTTGACTCTAAAGATTGGGCTATTTACTTCCACAGCATTCGTCTGATTCTGGATGTAGACAACGAGCAATTCAAAATTTCTCGCGTAACGGGAGACCTACACAAACTAGAACCGACCGATAAGTTTGATGGTTTTGCTGCGGGTGAAGAAGTTGTGCTTCCTCTTGTTGCTGAATACTGGCAGCTATTTGAAACTGACTTCATGCCAGGCGCTTTCGTTGCTGCACCAAATGCAGAGCCTAAGATGATCGCTTCTCTTAACACAGAAGACGTTGCATCTTTCGTAACTGGCCTTGAGGGTAACAACCTAAAACGTACGCCAGATGACAACAACGTATTTGCAAACGCTGTGTCTCGTTTCGAGAAGAACGAAGACCTAGCAAAACAAGATGTATCAACCACGTTACTACCAACGCCACTGTCTGTTGAAGCAGGTAAAGGCACAGTAGATATCGCGGCGGGTATTGCGCTGCCTAAAGACGCATTCGATGCGACTCAATACGCAGCAATTCAAGATCGTGCAGAAGTGGTAGGTGTGGATGTTCGTGGTGATCTTCCTGTAAGTATCACTGTTGTTCCTGCAGACTTCACCGGTGAATTAGCAAAATCTGGTGCTTACGAGATGAGCATCAAAGGCGACGGTATTGTGATTAAAGCGTTTGACCAAGCAGGTGCTTTCTACGCAGTACAATCTATCTTTGGCCTGGTAGATAGCCAAAATGCTGATTCTCTACCACAACTGTCTATTAAAGACGCGCCTCGTTTTGATTACCGTGGTGTGATGGTGGATGTGGCTCGTAACTTCCACTCTAAAGACGCGATTCTTGCAACGTTAGACCAAATGGCAGCGTACAAGATGAACAAACTACACCTTCACCTAACGGACGATGAAGGCTGGCGTTTAGAAATCCCGGGTCTGCCTGAGCTGACAGAAGTGGGTGCTAACCGTTGTTTCGATACACAAGAGAAAAGCTGTTTACTGCCTCAGCTTGGCTCTGGTCCAACGACAGACAACTTTGGCTCTGGCTACTTCAGCAAAGCAGATTACGTGGAAATCTTGAAATACGCGAAAGCACGTAACATTGAAGTGATTCCAGAAATCGATATGCCAGCGCACGCTCGTGCAGCGGTAGTATCAATGGAAGCGCGTTACGACCGTCTAATGGAAGAAGGTAAAGAAGCAGAAGCGAACGAATACCGCCTGATGGATCCTAAAGATACATCGAACGTAACGACGGTTCAGTTCTACAACAAGCAAAGCTTCATCAACCCATGTATGGAATCTTCAACTCGCTTTGTTGATAAAGTGATTTCAGAAGTCGCAGCAATGCACCAAGAAGCGGGCGCACCGCTAACAACATGGCACTTTGGTGGTGACGAAGCGAAGAACATTAAGTTAGGCGCTGGTTTCCAAGATGTGAACGCTGAAGACAAAGTAAGCTGGAAAGGTACGATTGACCTGTCTAAACAAGACAAGCCATTCGCACAGTCTCCACAATGTCAGACGCTAATTGCAGACGGTACGGTAAGCGACTTTGCTCATCTACCAAGCCACTTCGCAGAAGAAGTGTCGAAGATTGTGGCCGAGAAAGGCATTCCAAACTTCCAAGCTTGGCAAGATGGCCTTAAGTACAGTGAAGGTGAGAAAGCATTCGCAACAGAAAACACACGTGTTAACTTCTGGGACGTTCTTTACTGGGGTGGCACATCATCAGTGTACGAGTGGTCTAAGAAAGGTTACGACGTGATCGTTTCTAACCCAGACTACGTTTACATGGACATGCCATACGAAGTGGATCCGAAAGAGCGTGGTTACTACTGGGCAACGCGTGCAACAGATACTCGTAAGATGTTTGGCTTTGCACCAGAGAACATGCCTCAGAACGCAGAAACGTCTCTAGATCGCGATGGCAACGGCTTTACTGGTAAAGGTGAAATCGAAGCGAAACCTTTCTACGGTCTATCAGCACAGCTTTGGTCTGAGACAGTACGTAACGATGAGCAATACGAGTACATGGTATTCCCTCGCGTACTGGCAGCGGCTGAGCGTGCATGGCACCGTGCTGATTGGGAAAACGACTACAAAGTGGGTGTTGAATACTCGCAAAACTCTAACCTAGTAGACAAAGCTGCGCTAAACCAAGACTACAACCGCTTTGCGAACGTACTTGGTCAACGTGAACTGGCTAAGCTAGAGAAATCGGGCATCGACTACCGCCTACCTGTACCTGGTGCGAAAGTAGAAAATGGCAAGCTAGCAATGAACGTTCAGTTCCCTGGTGTGAAGCTTCAATACTCTCTAGACGGCAAAAACTGGCTAACTTACGCAGACAATGCTCGTCCAAATGTGAAAGGTGAAGTGTTTATCCGCTCTGTATCTGCGACAGGCGAGAAAACAAGCCGTGTGACTAGCGTGAAGTAATTCTGCTAATCATTCACTAAAATCATTGTTCCTTACTCAAAGCCCTCAACGTATGTTGGGGGCTTTGTTTATTTTTCTACGGAAAATAAGCGTGATCAATGTCTAATTATTTTTCAAAGATAATTAAGTTGGGTATTTAGAAAGAGAACCATTGTGTGATCTCGATAGTTATTTTGTGCCTAATTGGAGAGGTTAATAAGTTTGATGTCACACTTTATTTTTTTGGTGAATTTTTAGGTTTTATATCAAGGTGCTGTATTTAATAAACTTTTTTGGTTTTCAGAAATGTTGATTTGAATTGGATCACTGTTTTAAACGATTTATTTTTCAATGCGAATTAAATTGCGCAGTATTGCTGTCGCCAGGGAGGCACATCCCAATGTTTGCGATGAAGGGCAAGTGATAGCCGGACAACTCATCGCATAACGTGAACAAATAAAGGCAGCAATATTATGAAAAACGTTTTTGCACTAAGTGCACTTTCTCTTGTTTTCGCATCAAGCGCTTTCGCAGGCTCATCTTACGTAACGGGTAACATCCAATTCCACGATGATGGCCGAATCCATGGTTCGGACATGACATCAACGCTAGAAGCTGGCCACACTTTTGATAACCAATTCGGCGGCTTCACGGTTTACACTGAGTTTGACGGCATTCAACTAGGCAAACTAGAAACAGAAAATGGTGGCGCAGGTAACACTACTCCAGCTATCACTGTAGGTGGTGAGCAAGCATTCAACATCACTGATCACCTATGGGTCGCAGCAGGCTACCAACACCTATTCTCTGCGGGTGAGAGCATCCAATACCGTCCTTTAGTTAAAATCGGCTATAACTTCGATAACGGTATCTCTCTAAGCAACCGTACTCGTGCACACATTGATGCAACAGACGCAGATGCGAAAACAGACTACCGCATGGATAACCGCATTGGTTACGCGATGAACGAAGACGTGACTTTCAGCTACAACAACGTTTACATGATTGAAGCAGAAACGATGGACCACGAGCTACGCGCAACATGGACTCGTCAAGGTGTACAACCTTACTTTGAGTTCCGTAGCCAAGCTCATGGTGCAGAAAATACAGCAGGTGATAGCCTAGTAAACAATGCGTTCGTGTTCGGCGCGTCTTACGGCTTCTAATTAAAAAGTTTGTCTTAACTGTCCATTAAGAAAAAGCCCAGCGGTTTGTCTCGCTGGGCTTTGTTTTTACTGGTCGTTACCTTTGTGGTAGCGGTATTCGTATACCTGACCTTTGTCGTTGTAGGCGTAAACAGCGTAGCTGTCTTTCTTATCACCGTACTCCATGCCCGGTGAGCCCATTGGCATACCCGGTACGGTCAGGCCTTTTGCGTTGCGAGGTGGGTTTTCCAAAAACGCTTTAATATCGTCGGCAGGAATATGACCTTCAAACACGTAGCCATCGATCTCTGCGGTGTGGCAAGAGTATAGCTGTTCGTTTTTCAGACCTAAGTCGCTTTTGATCGCATTCATATCATCATGCAGCTTTTCTTCCACGGTAAAGCCGTTCTCTTCCATGTGTTTTGTCCATTCACCGCAACAGCCACAGTATGGTGATTTGTGGTTGATGACATCAGCAGCTAATACGTTCGCTGATGTGGCAGCAAGCATTGTAAAGGTTAATAGTTTCAACTTCATAAGATCCTCGAGAAGAAGTGTCGCTTACTTAATGGTAAACAGTCGTAGTCGATTTGCATTACTGACGACCGTGATTGAAGACAGTGCCATCGCTGCGCCAGCAACAACAGGACTGAGCAAAAATCCGAACGCGGGGTAAAGTACGCCAGCGGCGATAGGAATACCCAGCGAGTTATAAATAAAGGCGCCGAACAAGTTTTGTTTCATGTTCTTAAGTGTAGCGCGAGAGAGTTCAATTGCGTGTACAACCGCCATTGGTGATGTATTGAGAATGGTCATTTGTGAGCTTTCGATCGCCACATCACTGCCGCTTCCCATTGCGACACCAAGATCTGCCAGCGCAAGGGCTGGGGCGTCATTAATGCCATCACCGATCATCGCCACCTTACTACCTTGAGATTGCAGCAGTTTAATGTGCTGTGCTTTCTCATCGGGCATCACTTGAGCGATGACTTCATCAATGCCGAGCTCTTTGCCAATGGCATTGGCAACGTGTTGGTTGTCACCCGTGAGCATGACGGTTTTTATGCCCTGTGATTTTAATGTAGACACCGCTTGTTTGGCATCAGATTTAATCGGATCAGCGATGGCAATTAAACCAATCAGTTCATTGTTAAGCGCCACAGCCACAGGTGTCCATGCGTTGTTTGCACAATCTTCAATCGCTTGCCCCATTGGGCTGGTATCAATCTGCTCGTTTTGCATAAATTGCAATGAGCCAATGAATAGTGGTTGTGTTTGGTAAGTCGCAGTAATGCCGCGGCCACGGATATTCTCGAATGAGTCCAATTCCACACTGTCGGTATTGTGTTGCTTAGCGTAATCGCACACGGCTTTAGCGAGCGGGTGCTCAGATTGACGTTCAGCTGCGTAAGCCAAAGCTAATAAGTGCTCTGAGCTGGTGGCATGAGTAAACACTTGCTGCACACTTGGTTTGCCTTGCGTCAGCGTGCCAGTTTTATCGAATACCACGGTGTCGACTTTGCTCGCCAATTGCAGTGCGTCAGCGTCTTTGATTAAAATGCCAAGCTCCGCGGCTTTACCGACACCAACGGTGACCGACAGTGGCGTTGCTAACCCCAGCGCACAAGGGCAAGCGATGATCAGCACGGTGGTCGTTACGACAAGCATGTAGCTGGCTTTAGGTTCTGGACCTACCGCAAACCAAACCAAAGCGGCAAGGATGGCAATGCCCACAACAACAGGGACAAACACCGATGAAATTTGGTCTGCTAATTTGGCTATGGCGGGCTTACTGCTTTGCGCCGTGCGTACCATGCGAATGATTCGAGCCAGCATAGTGTTCGCGCCGATGCCTGTTGCTTCAATGACTAATCCACCATCGGTATTTAATGTACCAGCAGACACTTGCGCATCTTGCGCCTTTAATACTGGTACGGGTTCACCGGTCAGCATCGACTCATCAATGTATGATTCACCCTGAATCACAACGCCATCAACTGGCACTTTCTCTCCCGGTTTGATGCGCAGTTTCATGCCTAACGTGATTTGCTCAACCGTAATCTGTTGATCACCTTGTTCTGTAATCACAGTCGCTTGCTGAGGTTGCAGGTTAATCAGAGCCTGCAGTGAGCGTGTGGTGTTTGCTTTGGCTTTTGCCTCTATATAGTGACCAAGAGAAATTAAGCCGATGATCATTGCGCTCGCTTCAAAGTACACATGGCGTGAAGCAAGAGGGAACCAGTCTGGAAAAATCACCACAAGCATCGAATAGAACCATGCTGCACCAGTGCCTAAAGCCACTAAAGTGTCCATAGTTGCACGTTTGTGAGTGGCCGCTAACCATGCGTTAGTAAAGAAGTGCTTACCCGCTGTCGCAAGCAATAGAAGACATAGAATGCCTATCGCTCCCCAAGCCAGTTGATCATTGGCATTGCGAATCATCATGTTGCCGCCAAATACACCCCAAAGCATCAGCGGCGCACCGACAACTAAGCCAGCAATGGCATCCAGCTTGAAGCGTTTTTGCTGGGCGAGTTGTTGAGCCGCTTGTTTTTCTTGTTGGGTTGCTGCGTCTTGCAGGATCTCTGCTTGGTAACCGGCTTGTTTTACGGATTGAACGATCGCTTGGTGAAGGGCTTCTGTATCTTGAGTGGCGAACACCAATGCACTTTGCTCAGCAAGGTTTACTTGCGCTTTCTCAATGCCTTCTACGTTAGTAAGTGCTTTCTCTACTGAAGAGACGCAACTCGCGCACGTCATGCCTTGAATCAGCATTTGCAATTGAATACTCGCTGGTGGCACCTGCGCATCTTTAATATTGCTCTGCTTTTCTGCCTGTTCAGTCTCTGGTGAGCTTTCTTCTTCTACTTCAATAGAGTCAAGGCTAGCGGTATAGCCGAGAGTTGCCACAAGATCGATCACTTGCTGCTCTGAGAGTAGGGTCGTGATATCGAGTTGGGTTGTCGACGCTTGAAACGCAATGACCTCTTGATTCGCTTCCAATAAAGAAGAGAGTTTCTTCACGCAGCCGCCGCAGCTCAATCCAGCTAGATGGAACTGAAATTGATGACCAGCGTGATAACCCAAGGACTCAATGGATTCAACAATAGAAGAAAGAGGGGACTCGGTTTTCACCTCAACCATGGTTGGGGACAAATTGATGATCTCAACACTGTGATTAGCATGTAAAGCTTTCTCAACTTTTCTCGCACAGCCCATGCAGTTAAGTCCCGACATAGGTACAACGAACTGATACATAATTTGTCCTCAATAATACTAATGTTGAGAGCATAAACCTTCCTGCAAGGGGAAGGTCAAGTTTTTCGACGCGAAACAAATTCGTCAAAATCTCCGTTATTGCGCTGACTTTATGCAGTTATTGTTGCGAGTTATCTCAAAGTTTTTTCTCTCTGAATATAAAGTTCCGTTAAAACACCTAAAACATGAGTGAATTCGATCACGACTTTTGAGCTTTTTATATAAAAATGGCGTGACTTGGAATGGTTTTGACGTTTTTATATTTTTATTTCATGTCTTAAGTTCTTGTATTTTTAGGTTTTATATTGTTTTTGATCTTCTCATTTTGAAGTTGCTCAGATTGCCGTGGGGAAAGTTTTTTACTGCGAAAAAAGTTTGTCATATTTGCTCCGTCCAAACACAGATTCAAGTTCCTGCAATGTCCTAGTTAGCGAATTTGAAAATGGAAAAAACTAAAAATATAGGGGTTAAAAATGTCTTACCTAAAGAAAAGCCTACTTGCTACTGCAATCACAGGCATGATGTTCAGTGGTTCAGCTTTTGCTGATGGTGCAAACAGTGATGCAGCGAAAGAGTACCTAACTAAAGACTCTTTCTCTTACGAAGTTTACGGCATTATCGCGATGCAGGCCGCGTACCGCGATTACGATTCTGGTAGCAAAGCAACTGACGACGATTTGGGCGGCATGCAGCTAAACAACGAATCTCGTATCGGCTTCCGTGGTAAAAAGCAATTCGCTAACTTTGAACCAACGTTCATTTGGCAAATCGAAGGTGGCTACGTAGACCCAAGCTTCGGTGGTGAAGGTGCAGGTCTTGGTGAGCGTGACACATTCGTAGGTTTTGAAAGCGCTTCTTGGGGTCAAGTTCGTCTAGGTCGCGTACTTACTCCAATGTACGAGTTGGTTGACTGGCCAGCATCTAACCCAGGTTTAGGCGATGTTTACGACTGGGGTGGTGCAATCGGTGGTGCTAAGTACCAAGACCGTCAATCAAACACTGTCCGTTGGGACTCTCCAATGTTTGCTGACAAATTCTCTCTAGATATCGCAGCGGGTGCAGGTGACGAAGCTGGTCTAGGTGCTGGTGACGATTACTGGGGCGGCATTGCGGCTCACTACAAGTTAGGTCCACTACAATTGGATGCTGCTTACGAGGGTAACCGTAACATCGAATCTGAAGGTCAAACTTGGGAAAACAACACGTACCTAGTAGGTGTTCAAGGTTGGTTTGAAAACGGTATCTCTTTCTTCGCTCAATACAAATACATGGAAGCTGATGCAAGCAACGGTGTAAGCGAGAAACAAGATGCAATGTCTGCGGGTCTGATGTACACAACAGGCGATTGGCAGTACAAACTAGGTTACGCAGCTAACTTTGACCTAGAACGTGACGGTAAGACAATCGACAACACTGCGGATGATGTACTATCTGCACAGATCATGTACTTCGTAGACCCATCTGCAGTACTTTACGCTCGTGCTCGTACGCTAGACTTCGGTGACGGTGCATCTCAAGTAGGTGACCCATCAGAATACCGTTGGAAGTCTGCTGACTACGATGAGTTCTCTGTAGGTGTTGAATACTACTTCTAATTCAGAAGCAGCTAAAAGGGCGGAAACGCCCTTTTTGTATTGATACTTATTCATATAAGCCATTGAAATGACCGGCCTGTTAGTTTCAGTGGCTTATCTAAATTGGTATAAGACGAGAAAACCATGATGAAAAAAACAACCACACTATTAGGATTTTGCGCACTACTTTCTGCGCCTGCATTTGCTGCTCAACTGACTCTGCAAGCGGAATTGGTTCCTCGCGTTATCAACGGTGAGTTCGTCTACCCGGAGTGGATCTCTGACAACAACAGCATCAAAGTTGAAGATGGTGCAAACCAACTGGCTGTGAATGTGGGCCAAATAGTGTTTGAAGATGGTAAGCGTCGTAAGTTCGATTCGCAGCCGCTTTTATTAGAGTTTGATGCACCGAAAGATGCGGAGCTAACGCTGACTTACAACAAGTTCCGTACCATTGAAGAAGCAAATGCTTTTGAAATGGACCCAAAACTGACGCTAAAAGACGCAAACGGTAAAGACGTTGAGTTCTCGATGGTTCAACTGCGCAAAGGTGGCCTACAAGGTTTCCGCGATTACGAGCGTGAAGTGGCCGATTACAATAAGGCTATGAACAAGGAATCAACCAAGGCAAGTATCGCTGCTTCTCCAGCGGTAACCAAAACGTTGAAAGAATCGTTCCATGATTTAAGCCGTGAAGAGCAGCAAGAGTTCATGCAGTGGGCGATGCGTAACCTGAAGTAATTCGGTTATCTTCCTCTATATACTCTTTCTCTTACTATAGCGGTTGTGCACAGTTATAACCGCTCTTTAGCGATAACCTTCGTCTAGTATAAATAACAGGGCAGCGCCGCTTCGGTGACTGCCCTGTTTGTATTTCTGGCGTTAAACCACACGGAAGGATTGTAGTATTGACTTACGATGGTAAAATGTCGCCACTTTTATCCTTGACATTACAACGAGAGCCCTCTCGTTGCTCATTATCCCTAAGGAACTCAAATGACGGTTAAAACTCGTTTTGCTCCTAGCCCAACTGGCTACCTACACGTTGGTGGTGCTCGTACTGCACTTTACTCTTGGCTATACGCTAAAAACCAAGGTGGTGAATTCGTTCTACGTATCGAAGATACTGACCTTGAGCGTAACTCTCAGGAAGCGGTTGATGCGATCCTAGAAGGTATGGAATGGCTAGGTCTTGAGTGGAATGAAGGTCCTTACTTCCAAACTCAACGTTTTGATCGTTACAACGAGATGGTTGATAAGCTTCTAGAAGAAGACAAAGCATACAAATGTTACGCATCTAAAGAGCTGCTAGACGAAGTTCGTGCAGAGCAAGAAGCAAATAAAGAAATGCCTCGTTACGATGCTAACCATCCAAAGATCAAAGCGGCAAACGAAGCGGCAAAAGATGGCGATCCATGTGTTATCCGTTTCCGTAACCCGAAAGAAGGCAGCGTAGTATTTGATGACCAAATCCGTGGCCGTATCGAAATCAGCAACACACAAATGGATGACTTGATCATCCGTCGTACTGACGGTTCTCCAACGTACAACTTCTGTGTAGTGGTTGACGACTGGGATATGGGTATTACTCACGTTGTTCGTGGTGAAGACCACATCAACAACACACCTCGTCAGATCAACATCTACGAAGCACTAGGTGCGCCAGTACCAACATTCGCACACTGTGCAATGATCCTAGGTGATGACGGTGCGAAACTGTCTAAGCGTCACGGCGCTGTATCAGTAATGCAATACCGTGATATGGGCTACCTACCAGCTGCACTAAACAACTACCTAGTGCGTCTTGGTTGGTCTCATGGTGACCAAGAGATCTTCACTCAAGAAGAGATGATCAACCTATTTAGCCTAAACGCAGTTTCTAAGTCTGCATCAGCATTCAACACTGACAAACTGCAATGGTTGAACAACCACTACATTAAGAACTCAGATCCAGCGTACGTTGCAGAGCACCTACAATGGCACCTAGATCAACAAAAACTAGACGTAACAAACGGCCCAGCTATCACTGAAGTGATCAAGCTAGTGGGTGAGCGTTGCAACACGCTAGTTGAGCTAGCTGAGCAAATCCGTTACTTCTACGAAGACTTCGCTGAGTTTGAAGCGGGCGCGGCGAAGAAACACCTACGCGGCGTGGCTAAAGAGCCTCTAGAGCTTGCTCTAGCGAAAGCAGAAGCACTGACTGATTGGACGACAGCGAACATCAAAGATGGCGTTATCGCAGCTGTATGTGAAGAGCTAGAGATCGGCATGGGCAAAATCGGTATGCCACTACGTGTAGCAGTAACAGGTGGCGGTCAGTCTCCTTCTGTAGATGCAGTAATGGAACTGATTGGCAAAGAGCGTTGTGTTGCACGCATCAAGATGGCTCTTGAGTTCATCGCCGAGCGTGAAGCAAACGCATAATTGCTTGAATAATTAGTCAAAAAACCGCGGAAAATACCGCGGTTTTTTTGTATTTCATTCTGGAATAAAGAGGTAATTCGACATCATTTCCCCTTTCTTTGGGGAACTTTTTCATCAAAATGCTTAAAAATTGATAAGTTTTACTTATCCAAATATAACCTATGCAAATGCATTTTTACTTTTCCTATACGAAATATCTCTCTGAATTAAAAGCACAATCCTTAAAGTTCCGTAATTATCGTCTCATTAATGAGAAGTTAATTTGCTTTACCTATTCTTTTTTGAAATGTCGCGCAAACGTTTGCGTTCTTGTTGTTGCTCGCTTTAAGGTGCTCTAGATCACATAAAATCATGCTTTTCGATGACACTAAATTGACAGTTTTGGGATTTGTCTCGGGATTTCTTGGAGTTATAGTGCTCGCCGTCAGTGAGGGAGCGATATGCACCACTGACCAGGAGACATACCCAAGTGACTTTTATGCAGATATGCAAACAGTCGGAAGTCACTTTGGTATCAAGCTCAAGGGAACTGAATAAAAGAATTGAAATACAACGTCAGTCAGGCGGCGCATTTCGTTACGAACAAGAGAACTTCTTTTAGAGGAATCAATAATGAAAAAACTAGCAGCGGTAATTTCAGCTTCTTTACTTATGGCTTCAGCAGCGCACGCAGAAGTATACGTGGGCGGTAAGATGGGTAAGTCTTGGATGGAAGACGCTTGTGTAGCTGGTCAAGCTTGTGACAAAGACGGCTCTACTCTAGGTGCTTTTGTTGGTTACGAAATGAATGACTACTTCTCAGTAGAAGCTGGTTTCGACAACCTAGGTGACTTTGACCAAACTTCTTTCGGTGGTCACGTAGAAGCAATCACTCTTGCTCCTAAGTTCAGCCTACCAATCACTGAAGACATCGCACTTTACGGTAAAGTGGGTGGTGCTTACCTAATGATGAACGACGGTAAAGACGACTACTCTTACCTAGGTGCAGCAGGTGTTGAATTCAACGTTAGCGAAAACGTAACAGCACGTGCGGAATACCAAACAATCACTGACATCAGCAACGATTCAGTTAAAGCAATGGGCAACTCTGCAACGCTAGGTGTTGCATTCAAGTTCGGCGGCAACGATGAAGTTGTTGTAGAAGAAGAGCCAATCGTTGAAGAAGTGGTTGTAGAAGAAGTTGCTCCAGTAGTAGTAACTAAGACTTTCGAAACTCAAACAATCGGTACTGGTAGCTTCGCACTAAACAGCACAACTCTTAAACCAGAGAGCGCTGCTAAACTAGACGACCTAGTAGCATTCCTAAACGAGTACCCACAAGCGAACGTTGACGTAATTGGTTACACAGATACTTCAGGCCCAGCAGCTTACAACCAAAAAGTTTCTGAAAAACGTGCTGAATCTGTAGCTCACGCTCTTGTAGAAAAAGGCATCGATGCTTCTCGCATCCACGCTCGTGGCGAAGGTGAAAACAACCCAATCGCTTCAAACGAGACTCGTGAAGGCCGTGAACAGAACCGTCGCGTAGAAGTTGTTGTTCCTGAGTTTGAATACCAAGTTCAGCAATAAGCTCCTATCTGACCGTTAGAAGCCTTAAGCGCTGAATGCCCCAAAGAGTTCGCTCTTTGGGGCTTTTTTATATCTGTATTAGAAGTTTTAAAAAAGAATAAACATACATGCTATTTACAGTTTTGTATTTTATTACTTTAATTATCTATGAGTTTTGCTTACCCTTTTGGCTATTAATAAAATTATTAGTTAGCACTATGTCTAAGAGCAATTTAATTACAAATACTGGACACCGCTTCATCTCAAAAGGCAAGACAGCCTTTAAGATCCATATTCATACACCGGACGATACGGTATTGCATCGCTCCGTGGGTTTTGTTCGCATTGGGGAAAAGAAAGGGCTTAAGAAGGCCATCAAACTGCGTAACGAGCTTGGGCGAGAGATGTGGGGCAAGTTTTGGCGTCGTCTACTGAAAGACCCGTACCTGATGACAAGGCTGCCACACAGCGTTGAGCCTAAAATAGTCCATAAGCCCAATCCAACATTGGAAGACCCAGACAACCGCGACACCTGCTATATCGCAAAATGGCGTGAGTTCAATGATGCTGGCGAATACAAGTACAAAACGGTGGTGCGGTCTATCAACAAATACGGCAAGCTTGCCGCTTATATGCAGACCAAAAAAGCCTTGCTCGATGCCCACAAAGACAACTTAGAGATCCTGACCTTTATGGGGCGTCTCAACAGCATTGATCTGAAGTAGTTTTTTCAGGCGCTTCTAGCAAGCGCGCTTTACCGAAATAGCAGACATAAAAAAGCCTTAGCTTAAATTCGGTAAGCTAAGGCGATGAATGGCGCCCCCAGTAGGATTCGAACCTACGACCTGTCCCTTAGGAGGGGACTGCGCTATCCAGCTGTGCCATGGGGGCGTAATCAAATAAGATGCGTTACCTATGATATTCAAAAGTAGGCATATCGCAAGGCATTATACGCGTTGCTAAAGCATCTTGTTCATTACGTCGCCAATCTGCACGCTAGAAGCTAGATTTGGCTGTTCAATCGTCAGTTCCGCTTCGTGTTCGTAGACACGAGTCACCCTCAGGGTAATATCGCTCTGAGAGACCTTATTACGTGGTAGGCCGTTTTGGTCAATGAATGACGCCGTGTGCCACAATTGCAGCTGGTCACCCTCTTGTACGCCGTGCATACGGCCAAGATCCATCGTCACCGTGTTACCAAACACCGCCACCACTTCTGGCAGGGTGATTTTACAAGACAGTTCCGATTCCAAATCCAACATAATGTTGCGACTAACGCGCAGCATCATCTCACCGTAAGTTGATGCCCAGAAGCGTGCGCTGCGGGTATCAACTTGGCTGGTTTTAGCAAAAGGCCAACGCGCCACTTCGCGGTAGTTCTTGTGGTAAACCTCGTGCCCCGTTTTGCCATCAAAGACCTTCATCTCCATGGCAAACTGGCGGTTAATAACGTCGTCTTTCAATAATTTCGCATCAATGGTGGCGGTTAAGTCGGTGATGACACCACCGATGATGTACTGCGCGCCATTGTCTTGCGCAATCATCTTTGTACGTTCTGGGTAATTGGCGCTGATGGAGTAGTCTGTGGTGCCGACCGAGACAAAACTGCGCGAGGTTTGATCTAATTGGCGATTTACCACGTGGCTAAAGTCATCGCCCACACTGTAGATCTGGCCCATAACGGCTTGTTGAGGAGAGGCGACATCGATATTACCGACCAATACGGTCTTCTTGTATTGATCCACGTGGCAACCCGTTGCCGATGGATAAATGTCCACTCGGATCCTCATTTCCATTTTGCCGCTGCGTTTACGCTCTGACTCGACCAAGATGTAACGCACTTCGTGGTTCGTGAACTGATACTCTTTGCGGTTTTCTTCCAGCAAAGGCATCAAGTTGCTGATGCTGCCGATGTCAGCGCCCGAAAAGTTGACGGCCTTGAAGAGTGCGTCTTCTAACGCGTGCAGCCTTGCCGCTTCTTCTGAAGAAACGATCGTGGCAACGCCTGTCACTTCATACCAAGATGCAACTGCTCGGAATGGCATCATCAATATAAAAGTGACTGATATTAGGCTAAAAAATATTTTTTTCATTGTTAGTAACCGTTCGGGTATAAATATTGCTTTACCAATTTCAGTGAAGTTTGGTGGGCTTTTCTTTCGTTCGACAAACAGAAGAAAAGCAAGGACTGTTCCAAGATTACGTTTTATTGAAATGAAGTCGCGAAAGAGCAGTCACACCTAAGATTATCTGGAGAATCAAACCATGAAAAGATGGCTTGTTGCCGCATCGATGATGACGCTTTTAACATCGTGCGCCTACTCACCAATTTACAATGGTAAAGAACCGTATTCAGGCAGCCAATTCATGCTGATGGACAGCCCTCGTCATACGATGGACTATTTCATTGAGAGCATGACGGAAGAGCTGATGGTTTCGAACGTTGCAGTATCGTCGCGTACACCGATTGCGATTACTTCTTTTGTCGATCTGCAAAACATGGATGCAACCAACTGGCTTGGTAACTCGGTATCGGAAGGGTTTATTCACCAATTCCAACGCCGTGGCTTTAAAGTCGTGGATTTCAAAACCACAGGTTCAATCCAAGTGACTCAGCAAGGCGATTTCGCACTGAGCCGTGATTGGCAAGATCTGGCACAAGAGCAAGAGATCCAGTACGTGCTGACAGGCACTATGCTTCGCCAAGAGGGTGGTGTGTTAGTGAATGCACGCGTAGTCGGTATGCAAAGCCGCATCGTCGTTGCAACGGCACAAGGCTTCTTGCCTGCGGACCGCATTGGCCGTGATTTGGATACGCTAAACAGTATCCGTACCCAGGATGGCGTGCTTATTCGTTCTGACCCAACTATTCGTCAGCCTTACACTGTGATTCTCCGCCCGTAGGAAACCGACATGAAGAAGTTATTATTTATTATCGCGACATTGGTACTGGTGGGTTGTCAGCCTTTGCAGCAGATGCGCCAAGATGAGATTTTGGTGGCGGTGGGTTACGCAAGCGTGAGTGAGCAAACTGGCCGTACTGTTGAAGAGAAGCGCGTTCGTGCGATGCGTGCATCTAAGATTGATGCGTACCGTGAACTTGCTGAGCAAGTGTATGGTATGCGAGTGAGCGGCCGTGCGGAACTTGCCGACCAGCGCTTAGGCATTGAAAGTACAACAGGTGCCGTTGACGGTGTGATTCGTGGCGCTGAGGTTGTGCGCAGTTACTTAGTCGAAGACAGCTATGTCACTGAGTTACGTTTGGATATCCGTAAGATGGATAAACTGCGTGATTACGGAGAAGTGCAACAGGTGCCTGAGAAGCGTCAGCAGACCTTGTTCTAATACAACTTCACAAACAGATAATCGACTTGAGCGGCGGATTGGCAACAATCGGTCGCTTTTTTATGTGCGTTAGTTTTACGTGTGTCAGCTATTGGATGCTGTTTGGCTTTGGCTATGCTCACGCTGGCTACGAGATAACGTCGATAGGGTAGTCGTGGGATTGATTTAAAGAGTTAGGCTTTGATGTTAGTGCCTAGCGTTGAAATGGTATGAGTTTTGCCGCCGGCATTGTAGGTCATGCAGACCTTACCGTGGGTACGCTGAAGCATGTTGTTAAGTTTATTGAAGCTGGACTGGGCACGATTGAGCGACTCACCGTTCATTTGGTTTACTTGCTGACAATCGAGAATGATGGATTGGATCTGTGCGACAACCTGACTTAGGCTTTCGTCTTCGGTAAGTTGATTGACGTGCGGGTGAGAGGCAATTCGCTGGTCTGTGGTTCTCAATTGACCAATGAGTGTCATCTTTTCTTTGGCAAGTTTCTCGATCTCAGTAGATACACGTGCGCTGATCGCCTGTGTTTCTTGACGTAACACTCCAGAAAGTGCTTTTGCATTTTCTAGTTGGAAGTTAACAAGATCGACTAATGCTGCCATGAATGCTTACCTTGGGCCTAAGTCAGTTAGCTTTTGCCTTGCAATTCGTTTTCAAACTTGATCATGTTGTCTGCCAGCTTTTCTGGGTCAACTTTATATGAACCGTTTGCAATTGCTTCTTTGATTGCCGCTACTTTCGCGCTGTCATAAGCCGGTGAAGCTGCCATATCCTTTTGGAGTTTGCTGACTGCTTTGCCTTGTTGGCTTAGTGATACCGCGTCTTGTTGTGCTGGCGCTTTTTTCGATTCTGTAGTGCTAGTAGCACTAGAATCAGTACGTGCAGGTGCGCGACTGGTTGTCGTCATCATCTGACCTGAACGTATATTATCTATACCTGCCATATTTCAACCTTAAACTCGTATCGTAATACTGGTATCCAGACTATCGACCAAGGACAAAATAACTTTAGTGGTTTTTTGCATTTTTATTGATCGATTTGCCGTACACCAGCCAACCCTAGAAGGTGATGGTGATTTCCGCAATGCCTGTCACAATTCCTTCTATTATACGTTGGGACTTATCATTTTTCACTCTTACTTGATCGCCGGCGGATCCGTCCTGTAGCGCCGTGCCTTGCGTGGTGATCGTCATGCCACCTTTTACGGCTTGAATCGTCACCTTCTCATTGCGGCAAACCACACAAACATCATTGCGCTCAACCACATCGCCTAAGCGAACATTACGCTTTAGCTTGGCTCCGATGACTTGATCGTAGGTGGTAAAGCCATCTTTACGGAAACGCTGCAATTCGATCATTGAAGTTGTCACATCTGAAGCGCTGATGATCTCACCACGACCGAGCTGACGAGTTGAAACGATCATCGGTACAGACGCTGAGATCCTCACAGGCACATAAACTTTCCAGTCATCAGCAGGGCACTCAACCAACACGTTAATGTTGCTGCGCGTGCTACTGGTTGACGACGCGGATGTATCAAGGGGCTCTGGACAATCTGTCGCTTTGATACGTGGATCAATATTTGCCGCATTGACCGACAAATTTCCTCCCGCTGGCTGTTCTACCGTGCTAAGAATGTGCTGCTCAGCGGCGGTTCGGATTTGCTCGATCTGACTTTCCGTTGCTGAATGAACAAAAAAGCTAAACATACTGAGCAAAATGCCGATAGACTTAGCGTACTTTGTAAATAACGCTCTACATATTGTCATAGTAAATGGTGTCGATTTTATATTATGATACGCCATACTGTTTCTCTGGTATTATGCCTGCCAGCCGTAGAGTATCATTTAAAAACAAAAAGTTTGAGATGGAGATGAGCATATGACGGGGATTCTTGATTCGGTGAATCAGCGTACGCAACTCGTCGGCCAAAACCGATTGGAACTACTGACTTTTCGGTTGATGGGACGACAGCGCTACGGCATTAACGTATTCAAAGTAAAAGAAGTACTACAGTGCCCTAAGCTGACTTCGATGCCAAATCTGCATCCACTAGTGAAAGGTGTCGCTCATATCCGTGGCCATACTGTGTCAGTGATTGATTTAAGTCTGGCAATCGGTGGCCGTCCAACCACAGATATTGATAAATGTTTTGTTGTGATTGCTGAATTCAACCGTACTATTCAAGCGTTCTTGGTGTCTTCGGTTGAGCGCATTATTAACATGCATTGGGAAGCGATTTTGCCGCCGCCAGATGGTGCAGGTAAAGCGCACTACCTAACAGCGGTAACAAACATCGACAACGAGCTAGTAGAAATTCTGGACGTTGAGAAAATCTTGGCAGAGATTGCTCCAGTAGACGAAACCATGGATTCAAGCATCGGCGAAGAGATCGCAGTTGCTGAACAAGAGAAGCCAATCGTGCGTCGCGTATTGATCGCAGACGACTCAACGGTGGCACGTAAGCAGGTTGAACGTGCAATTACTTCAATTGGTTTTGAAGTTGTCTCTGTGAAAGATGGTAAAGAAGCGTACAATAAGCTGCTTGAAATGGCACAAGAAGGTAGCATCTACGATCAGATTTCTTTGGTCATTTCAGATATCGAAATGCCAGAGATGGATGGCTACACACTAACGGCCGAAATTCGCCGAAATGCAGATTTGAAGAACCTTTATGTTATCCTGCACTCCTCATTGAGTGGCGTCTTCAACCAAGCCATGGTTGAGCGCGTAGGTGCTAACACCTTCATTGCGAAATTTAACCCAGATGAATTGGGTAACGCGGTTAAATCTGCATTAACACAATAAAAGAGACATTAATGACTGCTATTACAATCAGTGATCAAGAGTATCGTGACTTTAGCCGTTTTCTAGAATCACAATGTGGCATCGTATTAGGTGACAGTAAGCAATACCTAGTACGCAGCCGACTGAGCCCGCTTGTGACAAAGTTCAAGCTGGCATCGCTGTCGGATTTGCTACGTGATGTCGTGACTGGCCGCAATCGTGAACTACGAGTTGCTGCTGTTGATGCGATGACGACTAACGAAACATTGTGGTTCCGAGATACTTATCCGTTCACGGTATTAGCTGACAAACTGTTGCCGGAGATGGCGGCAAACAAGCGACCAATCAAAATTTGGTCAGCAGCCAGCTCGTCAGGTCAAGAACCTTACTCAATGGCAATGACCATTTTGGAAACGCAGCAGCGTAAACCAGGTTTATTGCCAAGCGTGTCGATCACCGCGACGGATATTTCAGCAAGTATGTTAGATATGTGCCGTGCGGGTGTTTACGATAATCTTGCCTTAGGTCGTGGTCTTTCACCTGAGCGTCGTCGCACCTTCTTTGAAGATGCAGGCGATGGCCGCATGAAAGTGAAAGACAACGTTAAACGCCTAGTGAACTTCCGTCCTCAAAACTTGATGGACAGCTACGCGTTGATGGGTAAATTCGACATCATTTTCTGTCGTAACGTACTGATTTACTTCTCACCAGAGATGAAGTCTAAAGTACTAAACCAAATGGCAAACAGCCTAAACCCAGGCGGTTACTTGCTGTTGGGGGCGTCAGAGTCACTGACGGGTTTAACGGACAAATTTGAAATGGTGCGCTGCAACCCGGGCATTATTTATAAGCTAAAGTAGCAACCCGCTTACTAGCTGACTCTTTTAATCATTTAAAAAGCCTGACCTCGTGTCAGGCTTTTCTTTTCTCACTATTCTTTATTCGCTTGGTTTCACTCTCGCCCCTGTTTCCCAACTGTTGCGGTCGTTTTCCCATCTCTGTTGTAAAAGCCACGACCATTTTTGCCTGCGCACAAGCATAGGGTGTATATTTTTAGTGAGCCGAGCTGATTACTCGGTTCGATATGACACTCCATCAATCACTTTGGCTTGCTTATTGCAATCCATGACTTCGGTAACTGAAGCGGCAAAACGGCATGCTCTATTTTTGGCACGCTAATTGCTTTTTAGTTATTAATAACGGTCAGTTCTTACTGTAGAGGCAAACATGGCTATATCTTTTGACAATGCATTAGGCATCCACCAGTACACGGTGGGCGTACGTGAGCGCAACGCGGAGGTGATTTCCACCAACATCGCGCAAGCAAACACGCCTGGCTACAAATCAAGAGGTTTAGACTTTGCTAAGGAATTGCAGGCGGCAACATCCGGGGCAAGCATTGGTCTTAGCCGCACAGATGGTCGGCACATTCCTGCCACTACAACCTTGGTCGGGGACAAGCTATATCGTCTTCCTACGCAACCAGATACGGGCGATGGCAACACGGTAGATTTGGATTTAGAGCGTAACTTGTTTATGCAAAACCAAATCAGACACCAAGCATCACTCGACTTTCTAGGTAGCAAATTCAAGAACTTAACCAAAGCAATCAAAGGGGAATAATTTAGATGAGCTTATTTAATGTTTTCAATGTGACAGGTTCCGCAATGAGCGCTGAATCCGTTCGTCTGAATACTACCTCAAGCAACTTGGCGAACGCCGACAGTGTCAGCAGCTCTGCGAAAGACACTTACAAAGCGCGTCATGCTGTATTTGGTGCTGAGTTAAGTAACGCCATGCGTGGCGGTGATACGGTGCCAGTGAAAGTGATGGGTATTGTAGAAAGCGATAAACCGCTGAATGCGGAGTACAACCCAGATCATCCCCTTGCAAACGACGAAGGCTACATCTACAAGCCTAACGTCAATGTAATGGAAGAAATGGCAAACATGATTTCGGCTTCTCGCGCATACCAAACCAATGTGCAAGTAGCGGATTCTAGTAAACAAATGCTGCTGCGTACGCTGCAGATGGGTCAATAAGGATAAGGGGGTAGCGTATGGCCGGAATTAACAACGTTGGTCAAAGCGGCTTGTCCTATATCGACCAGCTTAAAAGCCTACAAGAGAACAAGAAGACTGAAGAGAGCACAGGTAAGCAGGACCTGAAACAGGAAGACTTCCTATCTTTGCTCACCAAGCAATTGTCTCAGCAGGACCCTTTTAAGCCGGTAGGTAATGACCAGATGATTGCGCAAATGGCGTCATTTGCGACCGTAGATGGCATAGGCAAGATGAACTCTCAGTTCGAGAGTTTGAACTCGTCAATGACATCAAACCAAGCGTTACAAGCTTCCTCTTTGGTTGGTCGTGACGTGTTGGTCCCTGGCGCGGCGGGTGTAAAGCAAGACAATGCAACAATGGCGGCAATGGTTAAGCTTGCACAACCTCTCGACAACCTGTTTGTTCGAGTGGAAAACGAAGCGGGCCAATTGGTGCGTACTTTTGAGGTAGGTGCGAAACCAGCCGGCGACACTCGTGTGCTTTGGGACGGTAATGATGAAAACGGAAATCCAATGCCTGCTGGCAAATACAATGTGAAAGCGTCTGGCTTGGTAGATGGGGAGTCGCAAGAGTTCCCAGTGTCTACTTACGCGAACGTGAACAGTGTATTGCTAGGTAAGGGCGACGGAAACGTATTACTCAATCTGGCAGGTTTTGAATCGCCAGTTCGACTTGCAGAAGTATTGGAAGTCGGCAAAGCGTAATTCAATAGCGCGTCAGGTTAGGAGATTTTGGAATGTCATATGTATCTTTAAGCGGTTTGTCCTCCGCTCAACTGGATTTGAACACCACCAGTAACAACATTGCGAACGCCAACACGTACGGCTTTAAAGAGTCTCGTGCGGAATTCAGCGATGTGTACTCAAACTCTTTGTTCACTAACGCAAAAACCACTCCGGGTGGCGGTGCGCAAGCGAACCAAGTGGCGCAACAGTTCCACGAAGGTTCAAGCATTTACACCAACAACCCAATGGATTTGCGTGTATCGGGTACGGGTTTCTTCGCGGTAGCGAAAGATCGCCTTATCCCACAGCAAAATGAAATGACACGTAATGGTGCGTTCCATTTGAACAAAGAAAACTACATGGTAACAGCGAACGATGAGTTCCTACTTGGTTACCAAGTAAACCCTGAGTCTGGTGAGGTTTCGTCTTACGAGCCACAACCAATCAATATTCCTGCAGAATTTGGTAAGCCAAAGCAAACAGCGAACATTGAAGTGGGTGTGAACTTACCGGCTAATGGTGATTTGAAAGATCCGACTCAGTTTGATTTCTCAGATCCAGATACATACAACCGTTCGACTTCTTCAACGATTTATGACTCGATGGGTCAGTCTTACAAGCTAACGACTTACTACTTGAAAGACCAAACTCAGCCGAACACGTGGCAAACTTACTACACAGTGACAGACAAAGGCGGTGAGAAGCCATTGAACGTTGCTAACGGTGATGCAGCAACGCCAACGGGTCACGTTGGTCACACGATGAAGTTCAACAACGATGGTACGTTGGCAAGCCTAAACAACGGTCAGCCAATCACATCGGTAGCGTTGGGCGATCCTGCGACAAACACTAACCCAGTGGACTTAAACGGTGCAGATCCGGCGCAAACACTTAACTTTGGCTTAGGCTCAGCGACTCAGTTTGCAGCACCATTTGAACTGACTAAGTTCGATGAAGATGGCGCGACAACGGGCTTCCTAACTAAAGTAGACTTTGATGAAAACGGCAGCGTATTGGGTACTTACTCAAACGGTGAAAACGTAACATTGGGTCGTGTTGCGCTAGTGCGTGTTCCAAACGAGCAAGGTCTGGATAAGAAAGGCGGCACTCAATGGGATTCAACTCAGTTCTCTGGTGACAAGATTTGGGGTGAATCAAACAAAGGCTCTTTCGGTACTATCAACAACGGTATGCTAGAGCAATCAAACATTGATATGACTCAGGAGCTGGTGGATCTGATCTCTGCTCAGCGTAACTTCCAAGCGAACTCACGTGCGCTAGAAGTACACAACCAGCTACAACAAAATATCCTGCAGATTCGCTAGAGCGCTGGTTAGATAGCTCTCTCATCTGCTTAATCAAACGCTGCGTGTACTTGCCGTATCGTTTGATGACATCATGACATTCATCTGGTGCTCAACCTGAAAATACCTCAGTTCAGGTTGGGCATGCTTTGATCTCTGGCTTGCCGCTGTTGCCGCTAGGCGGATCAAAACATTGCCTCTCTCTTGGCTGATTCATCTTGAATTGCCATCTGAAAACTCTCAGTTTATAATCAAGTAATTGATTAATAACATTATTTTAATGTTGGCATAACTATTGCTTTTACTCCCTTGTACAGAGAACTTTTGGAGTAATTTATGGATCGCGCACTGTTTCTCGCAATGAGCGGCGCCAAGCAAAATATGCAGGCCCTGCAATTGCGTGCCAACAACCTGGCAAACGTGAGTACAACTGGCTTCCGTGCTGACTTAGCACAAGCTCGCTCTATGCAAGCTTATGGTGAAGGTTTGCCTTCACGTGTATTCAGCATGACGGAACGTCCAGGACACAACTTTGCGCAAGGCAGTGTGATCACAACTGGTCGTGACCTTGATATTACGGTAGAAGGCAGCGGCTGGATTTCTGTTATGGACCAAACTGGCAAAGAAGGTTTGACTCGTAACGGTAACCTAAAAGTGGATCAAAACGGCTTGCTAACGAATGCAAGTGGTCATGTGGTGTTGGGCGAAAACGATGCGCCAATCACCTTGCCAATCCCAGTCTCCAAAATCGAAATCGGTCGTGACGGCACCATCTCTGTACTGCCTCAAGGTGCGCCGGCTGAAGAATTAGAAGTGGTTGATCGTATCAAGCTTGTACGCACAGACGATCAAAACTTGTTTAAAGATACCAATGGCCTATTCCGCCATAAAACTCCAAACCAGCCTTACGAAGCAGACGGCTCTATCAGCATCCAAACCGGTGCGATTGAAGGTAGTAACGTGAATGCCGTAGGTGAAATGACCGCTCTGATTGACCTTCAACGTCAGTTTGAAATGCAGGTCAAAATGATGAGCACCGCTGAAGAGATGGATAAGTCTTCAGATTCATTGCTTCGTATGAGTTAACAGAGTTAGAGGTTCACAATGCATCCAGCACTATGGGTAAGTAAAACAGGTCTAGACGCCCAACAGACCAACATCGCAACGATTTCGAACAACTTGGCGAACGCCTCAACCGTAGGTTACAAAAAGAGCCGTGCGGTATTTGAAGATTTGTTCTACCAAAACATCAACCAGCCAGGCGGCCAGTCTTCTCAGAACACGGAACTGCCAAGTGGTTTGATGCTGGGTGCCGGCTCTAAAGTGGTTGCGACGCAAAAAGTGCACACGCACGGTAACGCGCAAACCACCACTAACGCACTCGATATGATGGTGGAAGGCGATGGCTTCTTCCAAGTAACTTTGCCAGACGGCAACATCGGTTACACCCGTAACGGTCAGTTCACGCTAGATGGTGAAGGTACGCTAGTGACTTCTGGCTCTGGCTACCCTGTAGAGCCGGAGATTGTGATTCCTGAAGACGCAATTTCAATCACGGTTGGTACAGACGGTGAAGTCTCTGTACGTATTCGTGGTGAGCAAAACAACGTTGTAGTAGGCCAGCTAACCATTACTGATTTTGTAAACCCTGGTGGTCTTGAGCCAATCGGTCAGAACCTTTACCTACCAACTGGCGCAAGTGGTGACCCACAAGAAGGTGTCCCTGGTCTTGATGGTTTAGGCGAAATTCGTCAATCCATGCTGGAAGCATCTAACGTGAACGTGACGGAAGAGCTGGTCAACATGATCGAAGCGCAGCGCGTGTACGAAATGAACTCAAAAGTAATCTCATCGGTCGACAAGATGATGAGCTTCGTTAACCAGCAGTTGTAATCACTAAGATCGGGATTTAGGGAGCCAATGATGAAACGTATTTGTCTACTTGCACTTATCACGACCATGTCTGGTTGTGCGATGCTAGAGCCGATTGAAACCGACGAAGTCAGCCAAGCGACAACGGTGGTGGATGCGGTTGAAGGCGATAAGTCGAAAGAAGAGAGCAGCGGCATCATTGATACTTTGCGCGGCAGAACCGATCCGGTGGCAGGCGATCCGGCATGGGCTCCGATTCACCCTAAGCAAAAACCAGAGCACTATGCCGCAGCAACGGGCTCTTTGTTTAGCACCGAGCACATTACCGACCTATACGACGATTCTAAGCCACGTGGCATCGGCGACATCATTACCGTAACACTCGACGAAACGACTCGTGCGACTAAGAGTGCCAACGCCGATCTATCAAAAACCAACGATGCGAAGATGGAGCCTCTTTCTGTCGGTGGTCAGGAGCTGCAAATTGGCGGCAAATACAACTTCTCGTACGATCTGAACAACACCAACACCTTTGCCGGCGACTCTTCGGCTAAGCAAAGCAACAGCATCAGCGGTTACATCACGGTAGAAGTGATTGAGGTGCTGGCAAACGGCAACCTAGTGATCCGCGGTGAGAAGTGGATGACACTGAATACGGGTGATGAGTACATTCGCCTAAGTGGCACAATTCGCCCTGATGACATCAATTTCGACAATACTATTGCGTCAAATCGCGTATCTAACGCAAGAATCCAATACTCTGGCACAGGCTCACCACAAGATATGCAAGAGCCAGGTTTCTTGGCACGATTCTTTAATGTAGCCCTGTAAGACGTCGAAATGACGGCAAATTGACTGCACGAGATTAAGTAAGCATGAAAAGAATCCTATTAGCACTGTTGAGCGTTGCGCTATTTGCAACCACAGCCCAAGCCGCACGAATCAAAGACGTGGCGCAAGTGGCAGGTGTGCGTAGCAACCAACTTGTGGGTTATGGCTTGGTTTCAGGCTTACCGGGTACGGGTGAATCAAACCCGTTTACAGAACAAAGCTTCGCGGCAATGCTGCAAAACTTCGGCATTCAAATGCCGCCGGGTACCAAACCAAAAATTAAGAACGTTGCCGCTGTTATGGTAACGGCAACATTGCCACCATTTTCTAAGCCGGGTCAGCAAGTAGACGTTACGGTCTCTTCGATCGGCAGTGCAAAAAGCCTGCGCGGTGGGACCTTGCTACAAACCTTCCTAAAAGGTCTAGACGGCCAAGTGTACGCTGTCGCGCAAGGTAACTTAGTCGTGAGCGGTTTCAGTGCAGAAGGCGCCGATGGCTCTAAAATCGTGGGCAACAACCCAACGGTCGGCCTTATTTCAAGCGGTGCAACCGTAGAGCGTGAAATTCCAAACCCATTCGGACGTGGTGACTACATCACATTCAACCTGCTTGATTCTGACTTCACCACTGCGCAACGTATGGCGGATGCGGTAAACAACTTCCTTGGCCCTCAAATGGCCAGTGCGGTTGACGCGACGTCTGTTCGTGTCCGTGCTCCACGTGATGTGAGCCAACGTGTTGCCTTCTTATCGGCCATCGAAAACCTAGAGTTCGACCCTGCAGATGGCGCGGCGAAAATCATTGTGAATTCTCGTACCGGTACGATTGTAGTCGGCAAGCATGTTCGCCTGAAACCTGCGGCAGTGACGCACGGTGGCATGACGGTAGCGATCAAAGAAAACCTTAATGTGAGCCAACCAAACGGCTTCTCTGGTGGCCAAACTGTGGTTGTGCCTGACTCTGATATCGAAGTCAATGAAGAGAAAGGCAAGATGTTCAAGTTCGAACCGGGTTTGACACTAGATGACCTTGTCCGAGCGGTGAATGAAGTCGGTGCAGCTCCGTCGGATTTGATGGCGATTCTGCAAGCATTGAAACAAGCTGGTGCCATTGAAGGCCAGCTGATCATCATCTAATCGATTAGGAGAGACATCATGGTTAACAATCCTAACGATATCGGCTTTATTCATGACATCAGCTCCCTCGATACCCTTCGTCAGAAAGCGGTGAAAGAGGGCAAAGATGGTGAGCATGAAGCATTGCAAGCGGCCGCTCGCCAGTTTGAATCGATCTTTACCTCGATGATGCTGAAGTCGATGCGCGAAGCGAGCGAAGGCTTTGAGTCAAACTTAATGAACAGCCAAAACGAAAAGTTCTACCGTCAAATGCTGGATGAGCAAATGGCGAGTAACTTGAGTGCATCGGGTTCGATGGGCTTGGCTGACATGATTGTTAAGCAGTTGACGGTTGGGCAAGGCGACGACAAGGCTGAAACAGCCATGCGTGATGCAGCAAACAATGCTGTGGAATACCGTCGTGTGGATCCGAAGAAAGCGCGTGAAATCGAGCAGCGCTTGATTGAGTCAGGTCAGCTGTCACGACCGGGTTCAGAGCCATCACGTTTTGATTCGCCAGAGTCTTTTGTTAATTCGATGAAGCCATACGCAGACCGTGCAGCAAAAGCCTTGGGTGTTGAACCTTCACTGCTATTGGCGCAAGCCGCACTAGAAACAGGCTGGGGGCAAAAAGTCGTTAAGAACGCACGTGGCAGCAGCAACAACCTGTTTAACATTAAAGCTGACCGCAGTTGGCAGGGTGATAAAGTGACAACTCAAACGCTAGAGTTCCACGACAATACACCTGTGAAAGAGACGGCGGCATTCCGTTCTTACTCGAACTACCAAGATAGCTTTAACGACTACGTTCGCTTCTTGAATGAGAACCCGCGCTACGAGACTGCCCTTCAGCAAGGCGGTGATTCTGAATCCTTCATTCGTGGAATTCACAGCGCAGGGTACGCAACTGACCCAAGCTACGCAGACAAAGTGCTGCAGGTAAAACAAAAAATCGAGAGTATGTAATTCAATCCGATTACCGATGCTTGATAGATATTTTGAGAAGGCTTGCCACAGTGCAAGCCTTTCTTTTTTCGTGCTTTCTCTTTCTTTCCTAAACTGGCACACCTTTTGCTAAATGCTAACTAGGTGATCGGTCAATACCGATTTTATTTCGTTTTTGGGGGCATGTATGGCGTCAGATTTGTTGAATGTGGGTACACAAAGTGTGCTTACTGCTCAGCGACAGTTGAACACGACTGGTCATAACATTTCTAATGCAAATACAGAGGGTTACAGCCGTCAGTCTGTTATCCAAGGCACCAACGATCCGCGTCAATTTGGTGGGTCCACTTACGGCATGGGCGTGCATGTGGAAAATGTTCGCCGCTCTTGGGATGAGTTTGCCGTTAAAGAGCTGAACCTCTCCACAACCAACTATGCCAACAAGCTCGATAACGAGAAGAACCTTGATTTGCTTTCTAGCATGTTGTCTTCAGTGGCATCGAAAAAGATCCCAGAGAACATGAACGAGTGGTTCGATGCGGTGAAAACCATGGCGGATACCCCAAATGACATGGGCGCGCGCAAAGTGGTGCTGGAAAAAGCCAAATTACTCAGCGATACCCTCAACGAATTCCATGAAACCGTGCGTCAGCAATCGGACGTAACGAATAAGTCACTGGATATGGGCATTGAACGCGTGAATCAACTTGCCGTTGAAATCCGCGATGTTCATCGATTGATGATGCGTACCCCAGGTCCTCATAATGACTTGATGGACCAACATGAAAAACTGATTAAAGAGCTGTCTGAATATACCAAGGTGACGGTGACCCCGCGTAAAAATTCAGAAGGCTTCAATGTTCATATCGGTAATGGGCACACCCTTGTTTCGGGAACAGAAGCGAGCCAATTGAAGATGATTGATGGCTCACCAGATGTTCATCAACGTCGCCTAGCTATGGTTGAAGGTGGCGGCATTAAAGCCATCAAATCAGACGATATTGACGGCAAAATTGGCGCGTTACTTAAGATGCGTGACGAGCACATACCACAAGTGATGGATGAGCTTGGCCGCTTAGCGACGGCGTTCTCCAGTGAAGTAAACCACCTGCAATCACAAGGTTTAGATCACTACGGTAATGTGGGTGACCCTTTGTTTACTGATGTTAACTCAGAGCGACTGGCGAAATCTCGCGTGGTAGCTGGGCCTCAGTCTACGGCTGATATGGCCGTTTACGTCAATGACATCAGCGCGTTGAAAGGTGGTGAGTACTCGTTGCGTTACGATGGTGACAGCTATGCGGTGACTAAGCCAAATGGTGAGACCGTCAAACTTAATACCGATGCAGGCAATGCGTTCTACATCGACGGAATGCGTGTTGAAGTTCGCAATGAACCAAAGGTCGGTGAGCACGTGTTACTCCGCCCTACGCGAAGTAGCGCCGCACAAATGAAAGTCGAAACAACGGATCCAAAAGCGATCGCCGCGCAAAGTTACGAAGCATCGACCACTTTTGCTCAAGGTAATGCGAAGTTTGAAATCCTTGATGCGGGTGACTTGCGTGAATTTGAAGTGGTGGTGTCTCCAACAGGCGACCAATTCGCAGTGACAGACACTAAAGGCAATGTGCTTATGGCTCCACAGCCATATCCACCGACTGGGCCGGTCTCAGTCAGCCTTCCGAGTAATCACCCTGCTTATAACAACGGCGGCGCAACCGTATTTGAGCTAAGTGCAGGCGCATTGGCGAACGATAAGTTTACCGCCAACTTAGTGCCGTCTGAGGGTGATAATGGCAACTTGCGTAAGATGCAAAACATCCAAACTGACAAGAAGATGAATGGCAATGAGTCGACCATCATGAGCTTGTACTTCAACTTGAACACTGATGTGGGTTTGAAGACATCAACTGCAAGTCGATTAGCGGATGTTGCTCAGTTAGAAAGCGAGGCGGCACAAGAGCGCGTGGCGTCGATATCGGGCGTAAACCTCGATGAAGAAGCGGCCAACATGATGAAGTTCCAACAGGCTTATATGGCCTCTTCTCGTGTGATGCAGGCAGCCAATGACACCTTCAACACCATCTTGCAGTTGCGCTAAAGGAGGCCTTAGATGTTAACGCGAATTTCTAGCTTCCATAACTACCAGTCAGTGCAGAACGACCTGCGCCGTCAGGAAAACAAAGTTCACCATAATCAGGAGCAATTGGCTTCTGGTAAGCAATTGACTAAGCCAAGCGATGATCCTCTGGCGACACATTACATTCAAAGTATCGGTCAGCAAGAAGAGCAGTTAAGGCAGTACCTAGATGCGATCGTTCTGGTTCGTAACCGTCTAGAAAACCAAGAAGTGGTTGTTGCTAACGCAGAGCAGTTTGTTGATGAGTCGAAGCGTATTTCGATGGAAATGATCAACGGTGCCTTCTCTCCAGAAGACCGCGCAGCGAAAAAGCGCGAACTGGAAGAAATTGCCAACAACTTCATGGCGCTTGCGAACTCTCAAGATGAGTCGGGTAACTACGTGTTTGCTGGAACGAAACCAAAATCACAGCCTTTCTTTCGTGATTATGACGGTAGCGTGGTTTATACCGGTGACGATTATCAACGCAAGATGAAGATCGCCAGCAACATTGAGCTGGCTATCAACTATCCGGGTAATAAAGTGTTCTCGGAGATCCCAAACCCTTTTGGTGATTTTGAACCGCAATACGACCTGCAAGAGGGCTCTGAGCTGTTGCTTGGACAAGCGACCGATGAATCTAAAAGTGACTCAAATTACAAAGTGACTTTTGTAGATATGAGCAATGGCAAGTTTGGTTACCAACTGGAAAAAGACGGCAGCATTGTTCAAGTCGATGACTATTCGCCAATTGACGGCATCCAATATGAAGGCGTCAACATTCAGCTGAAAGGGCAAGTATCCGCAGGGGATAGCATCACGCTGGAGCCGCGCCAAACCTTCAGTGTTTTTGATGCATTCAAAGAAACCATGCAGTGGTCAGAGAGCTCAGTATCTGACGCATCGGCGACGGCAAAGCTGCATCAAATGACGGAAGAATTCCAAGCGGCATTTGTTCACATGAACAAAGTGAGAACCGATGTGGGTGCTAAGTTGAGCACGCTCGATATTCAAGAGCAAAACCACGAAGATTTTAATTTGTCTCTGGCGAAAGCGAAGAGCAATTTTGAGGATTTGGATTACTCCAAGGCAGTGATTGAATTCAGTGAGAATTCACGCGCACTGCAAGCCTCACAGCAGGCATTTGGCAAAACCAAAGACCTGACGTTGTTTAACTATATTTAGCACGCCTATCGTCTGTGCAGTGCGTTCGGTGCTCGAAACGTTCGATTTTAATGCCTTATGTGCCAAGCCTTAAGTGCGAGAAATCAACGAAAAGCACCGAGTAATGCGAGCTAAGCGGCATGATTTGACCGAAAGCGGCAATCAAGCCAACGGTAATTTGAGCGGCAATAGAGAAACAGCAATTCGGCAACACAACAAAATATGAGTAAGACAAGGCTCGTGCCCCATATGCGCTATAACTTGTTGTTTATTTGTTCATTATTAAAAGAACAAATAGTTTGAAACAAGTTGGCACACAAATTGTATTGATGTTGTCAGAACAGACTTACTAGATCCTAAATCTTGCCATATAAGCAGATTTAGCAACGAATTTTTTACGGTCAGTGCTTATCCAAATGAGAGTAAAGCTGGCCGCTTCGCAAAAGCTTGCGAACTCAACAGGAGAGCATAATGGCTGTAACAGTTAGTACTAACGTCTCCGCGATGACCGCGCAGCGTTACTTAAACAAGGCGACCAACGAACTTAACACTTCAATGGAGCGTCTATCATCTGGTCACAAGATTAACAGTGCAAAAGACGATGCGGCAGGTCTACAGATCTCTAACCGTCTTACTGCGCAGTCTCGTGGTCTTGATGTGGCAATGCGTAACGCGAACGACGGTATCTCGATTGCCCAAACGGCAGAAGGTGCGATGAACGAAGCGACGTCAGTGATGCAACGTATGCGTGACTTGGCGATTCAATCTGCAAACGGTACTAACTCTCCAGCGGAACGCCAAGCGATCAATGAAGAATCATCTGCATTGACGGATGAACTAAACCGTATCGCAGAAACAACATCATTTGGTGGTCGTCGTCTATTGAACGGTTCGTTCGGTGAAGCGGCATTCCAAATCGGTTCAAGCTCTGGTGAAGCGATGATCATGGCACTAACGAGCATCCGCGCGGATGACCAGCGTATGGGCGGTGTGACTTTCTTCTCTGAGAATGGCAAAGACAAAGACTGGGGCGTCGATCCTACTAAAGCGGATCTAAAAATCACCCTTCCAGGCATGGGTGAAGATGAAGACGGCAATCCAGATGACCTAGAGATCAACATCAACGCAAAAACAGGCGACGATATTGAAGAGTTGGCAACGTACATCAACGGCCAATCTGATATGATCAATGCATCGGTAAGTGAAGACGGCAAACTACAAGTGTTTGTCGCGCACCCGAACGTGCAAGGTGATATTTCAATCTCTGGTGGTCTAGCATCGGATTTAGGTCTAAGTGATGAAGCAGTGCGCACATCAGTGCAAGACATCGATATGACAACCGTGCAAGGTTCTCAAAACGCGATTTCTGTACTAGATTCAGCGCTTAAGTACGTGGATTCACAACGTGCTGACCTAGGTGCAAAACAAAACCGTCTGAGCCACAGCATCAACAACTTGGCGAACATTCAAGAAAACGTTGATGCGTCAAACAGCCGAATTAAAGATACGGACTTTGCGAAAGAAACGACGCAAATGACCAAAGCTCAAATTTTGCAACAAGCAGGTACTTCGATTCTTGCTCAAGCGAAACAGTTGCCAAACTCTGCGATGTCACTATTGCAGTAGTTTACCTAGCCTGTATTCAATACATTCAGACGTGGATGGGAATGCAGGCTTATGGCAAGCAACGTTATAATAGAATGTGCGGCTCTCTCATCTCTCACCTGCCAATCATTTTCAATGTAAGGTTGCACCCGGTGTGCCGGTTATGTGTTCATTTCTCTTGATCTCCACATAGGCTCTGGCTACCAACCTAGCCCCAGTTCTCTCAAAGGAAAAGGGGCTTTTTCTTTTCTATCGTCCAGATAAAACCTTCCTGAATCTCATCTAACTCACTGCTTTTTATTGGCTTTTGGTTGTTCTTTGTTCAATTTACAGCGCTCGGCTTAAGCTGCAGAAACTTGAGGTCTTTTTTCTACTTTTCTTCAATTTTTCTAGCCAAATCTCGCAAATTCAGTTTTTTTGATTTTTTTCTAAAGCTTCTGAAAACCGAGTCGTTAATAGAAGTAACTTTGAGAGAACTACTTGGTTTTCCGAGACGTCGGAAACCGCTACATCGGAAAATCAATTGGAGAAATCACCATGGCAGTGAATGTAAACACAAACGTATCAGCGATGACCGCTCAGCGTTACCTAAACAACGCAAACTCAGCACAACAAACTTCTATGGAGCGTTTGTCTTCAGGTTTCAAAATCAACAGCGCGAAA
>NZ_JAHGAD010000079.1:0-5867 GCF_030248375.1 Vibrio sp. B181a
TTGCAGACATCGATATCAAATAATCGGTTGCTGTGAATGTCTGAATGAAATGGTCAACCTATGTGCTGGCCATTTTTGTATCGACATATTCATTCTGCTTCACTATCCTTTTCTCGCTTCTCGCTTCTCGCTTCTCGCTTCTCGCTTCTCGCTTCTCGCTTCTCGCTTCTCGCTTCTCGCTTCCTTACACCACCTTGATTATGTCTATAATTTGCTTAGATTTAAGGCTATCTAACTTGTCAGCAGCAAACTGCGTCGCAGAAACATGAAATCAATATTTTAGTGTTTTACACTAGTGCTAAGTTTGCGCGTTTTAGCCTAGGGATAGGACTGTTTCTTGGCTGCTGAGCGCGCAATGCAGTGGAACCCGGACGATAAAAAGGTAAAACAATGAAGCAACGCCTGATTGTAAAGACCGCTTTGAGCGCGGCTATCTTGGCAACTCTTGCCGGATGTGCAACGCAACCAGCACACGAATGGAATGAAGACACAACTTACAAACTGACCGTACTGCACACCAACGACCACCATGGTCGTTTTTGGCAAAACAAGTACGGTGAGTACGGCATGGCGGCACGTAAGACGCTGATTGATGAACTGCGTGCAGAGATTCAAGCCGAAGGCGGTAGCGTGCTTCTACTATCAGGTGGTGATATCAACACAGGTGTGCCGGAGTCTGACCTGCAAGATGCTGAGCCTGACTTTAAAGGCATGAGCAAGATTGGTTACGACGCGATGGCACTGGGTAACCATGAATTCGATAACCCACTGGAAGTGTTGTTCAAACAGCAAGAGTGGGCAAACTTCCCAATGCTGTCTGCCAACATTTACGACAAAGAAACCGGCGAGCGTCTGTTCCAACCTTATGCCATGTTCAACAAGCAGGGCATCAAGATTGCTGTGATTGGCCTTACGACAGAAGACACGGCAAAACTGGGTAATCCAGAGTACATCGGCGAGGTTGATTTCCGCGACCCGAAAGAAGAAGCGAAAAAGCTGATTGCTGAACTAAAGCAAACTGAAAAGCCAGACCTTATCTTTGCAGTGACACACATGGGTCACTACGAAAACGGCAACCGTGGTGTGAATGCGCCTGGTGATGTGGCCTTGGCTCGCTACCTAAACGAGGGTGACTTGGACATGATTGTGGGTGGCCACTCACAAGAGCCTGTATGTATGGAAGGCCCTAACGTCATTAAGAAGAACTTTAAGCCGGGTGACGAATGTAAGCCAGATGAGCAAAACGGTACTTACATTGTGCAAGCGTACGAGTGGGGTAAGTACGTTGGTCGTGCTGATTACGAGTTCCGCAACGGCGAATTGTCGATGGTGAGCTACGATCTGATTCCGGTTAACTTGAAGAAGAAAATCAAAGTGAATGGCGAATCTCAGCGTGTATTGGTTCAAGATGAAATCGCACAAGACTCGGCAATGCTGGATTTCCTTCGTCCTTACCAAGAAAAAGGTCAGGGCCAGTTGAATGTGAAAATTGCTGAATCTAACGGCAAGCTGGAAGGTGACCGCAACGTTGTTCGTTTCCAACAAACCAATCTTGGTCGTTTGATTGCAACTGCCCACATGGAGCGCGCTAAAGCGGATTTCGCTGTAATGAACTCGGGTGGTGTGCGTGATTCGATTGAAGCCGGCGACATCACCTATAAGGACGTTCTGACGGTTCAGCCATTTGGCAACATGGTGTCTTACATCGATATGTCGGGTAAAGAAGTTCTTGATTACTTAAACGTGGTGGCGACAAAGCCAGTTGACTCAGGTGCTTACGCTCAGTTTGCTGGTATCTCAATGACGGTAGAAAACGGCAAAGTATCCAATGTCTTTATTGGTAATAAACAGCTTCGCCTAGATGGTCAATACCGCTTTACCGTACCAAGTTACAATGCGTCAGGTGGTGATGGTTACCCGAAAGTGAATACTCATCCGGGTTACGTAAATACAGGATTTACGGATGCAGAGGTACTGAAAGAGTTCTTGGAGTCACACAGTCCAATTGATGTAAATGAGTACGCGCCTTCTGGTGACATCGTTTACAAGTAAAAAGCGATTGACTCAAAGTCGCTGATACCATTAACTTAAAGCGCTGCCCTTCACTAGGTGCAGCGTTTTTTGTTTTATAAGGAGAATCTTGATGACTCCGGCCATTAATCTTGCGAAAAAGAAAAAAGTTACACACACCATTCACCAATACGAGCACGATCCAAGAGCAGACAGCTATGGATTAGAAGCGGCTGAGGTATTGGGACAAGATCCAAAGACAGTATTCAAAACCTTGTTGTTCTGTTTGAACGGCGAACCAAAGAACCTTGCGGTTGCGATTATCCCTGTTGATCAAAAGCTGAACCTAAAACTGGCGGCGAAAGCAGCGAAGGGCAAAAAGGCCGATATGGCCGATCCGGAAATCGCGCAAAAGACCACAGGGTATGTTGTTGGTGGGATTAGCCCACTGGGACAGAAGAAAGCGCTGCCGACTTTTTTGCACGAAAGCGCAACAGAGCAAGACACCATCTGTGTGAGTGCAGGTAAACGTGGTTTAGAAATCGAGTTAGCTCCGAAAGATTTGCTAAGCTTAACTCGCGGTCAGTTTGCCCCTCTTTGTCTCTAAATACATGACAAATAAAAAGGACGCCCATGAGCGTCCTTTTTTGATTTATCCAGTCAGTGAAGCGTTACTTCTTCAGACTCAATGTACCACCATTGCGTTTAGCTGGTTTGCTTGGCTTCGCGGCATTTGGGTTCATGTAATGCTGCTTCGGCTTACTCGGTGATTGAGGTTTGCTTGCTGAGTGCGTATTGCTTGATGCATCTGGTTTACGCTGCGATTTACCATGCCCACCTTGCGGTCTGCTGCGTTCACCTTGTGGTTTCGCTTTGTAATGTTCTTTTGCTGGGCGTCCACCTTCATCATCACGCTGACGGCGCTGTTGGCCTTTTTTCGAGTTCGGGGCATGACGGAATTCATCCGCGTTGTTACCACGGAACGTGCGTGTTTTTTGGTTGCGGCGCGCCGTTGAACCTTGGTTCTCTTCACGGCTATCGTACAGCTTCGCGTCGGTCGCTTTACGAATGTTGCGGCCTCTAGAATCTGTTTTTGATGCTTCCTCTGTGCCCACAGAGCCTTCACACATTGCTAGGATCTCTGCCACTTCGTCGTCACTCAGGTAACGCCATTTACCGTTAGGAATGCCATCAAGTGAGATGTTCATAATACGTACGCGACGCAGTTTGAATACTTCATAGCCTAGCGCTTCACACATACGACGGATCTGACGGTTCAAACCTTGAGTCAGTACGATACGGAAAGAGAATTTGGTTTCTTTCTCTACTTTACAAGGCAGAGTAACCGTATCAAGGATCTTCACGCCGCTCGACATCTGCTTAAGGAATTCACCTGTGATTGGCTTATCAACACGTACTACGTATTCTTTCTCGTGGTTGTTACCCGCACGCAGAATCTTGTTTACGATGTCGCCATCGTTGGTTAGGAAGATCAAACCATCGGAAGGTTTATCCAGACGACCGATAGGGAAGATACGCTTTTTGTGGCCGATGAAATCAACGATGTTACCCGGAATATCACGCTCAGTAGTACAAGTGATACCGGTTGGTTTGTTCAACGCGATGTAAATTGGTTTTTCTTTCGCTGCAACAGGGTTGCCATCCACACACACATCATCGCCTGGCAGTACTTTTGTGCCCATCTCTGGTTGTTGACCATTGATAGTGACACGGCCTTGCTCGATAAGACGGTCTGCTTCACGACGCGAGCAAAAGCCCGTTTCGCTGATGTATTTGTTTAAGCGTTTTGCGTTGTCTTGTGACATGTGAGTCTCCTAACGTTTCACAACGGCGGTTAATAGAAGTGCCTGCTGCTAATTAAAGCAGCAAGGCGAGATAAGGTCGGGCATTCTAGCACCGAGAATCCGGTTAGCCTAAACGTTTTTGATGACGTTCACGCGTCTCCATTTTCTTTTCAGCACTCTTTCTTAATAGAACGTACACGGCACCACTGCCACCGTGGAATCGTTGTGCACTGTGAACACATTGCACTTCACGAATTTGTTGCAACCAACTCGCGACAAAACTCTTCATTAATGCTGGTGGATTCGAGCGTTCGCCACGACCATGTACGATCACCACGGTACGGATATCCATCTCAATACATTGTTTGAGGAATTTAACGACTTCGTCGCGCGCTTCTTTTAGCGTTTTACGGTGCAGGTCAAGTCGAGCTTGGATGGGGTACTTACCAAGGCGCAGTTTTCTGTATACGCCATCTTGTACACCATCGCGTTTGAACTCGATAAAGTCATCGGGTTTGAGCATTTCTGCATGGTCAATCGACAAGTATTCAGGATCATCTTCAGTGAGCCAAATCGCGGCTTCGCGCTTCGCCAATTGAGCATCTGTCACGTGATGCACTTTTTTATGGTTAGCGGTGTCTTGGTCGATAGGCTTTACATCGCCCATCATCTGTTGGAACAGATCAAAATCGTCGTCTTGAGACATAACGGCAATCTCATAAAGAACAGGGTAGGAATAGTAAGATTATATCAATGAGTGGTGTATTGGGATCAAATAAAAAACCGGAGTGGGCAAGTAACCAACTCCGGTGCAAAGCGTTTCTAGAGCTAAGCGAGATCTAGTGAGGAGATTTGTCGTTCATAACCTTGTACACGAAGAAACCGCCGTAAAACAGCATTAGACCAATTGCCCCAAAGATTACAATCATTGACGATAGTCCCACCGCATTACCAAATAGGAGATCAAGCCAAAAGTCCATATATTTCCTCCAAGATATTTCCGACATGGATAACGTTAATGGGTGGCGTTTTCTTGCACACTGATCTGGATCAATTATGTTGCCGAGGTTAATAATCTGTATTTTATTGTGGGTTCTTAGTCACATTTCACGTGCTAGTGTTCAGTAAATCATCAAACGAATTAAGACATTACGTTTTTTTGTAAAAAGCGCTTGCGTCTCTCTAAAGAATCCGTAATATACGCATCCGTTGACGGGGAGAAGTCCTCAGTTAGACATCTCGGTGAATAGCGCAGCTTGGTAGCGCATCTGGTTTGGGACCAGAGGGTCGGGGGTTCGAATCCCTCTTCACCGACCACTTTCAGAAAGCCTGCTCAATGAGCAGGCTTTCGTCGTTTCAGCGGTCGAAAATTTGGCTTTGATAGTAGCGAACCAAATGGGGTTCGCCTGAAGTTAGAATATGGCTCTTCATCGACACATATTGAGAAAAAGGCTCTACAGAAATGTAGAGCCTTTTTCGTATTTGGTGATATTTATTTGGAACCAGAGGGTCGGGGTCTGGAAGCCCAGCCGCGTCGAATCCCTCTTCACCGAGCACTTTTAGAAAAGCCGCAACAGAAATGTTGCGGCTTTTTGCGTTTTACGGCTTTTCTGATTCGAGAACGCTTCGCTTCGGGAACGGACTTCGTCCTCCGAGATGCGAGAGGAGGAACGCTTTGAAGCAAATCGGCTTTCGTCCATTTGTAAATGAAAACGGAAGAGATCCCCAACTCGCTCGTCCCTCGCTCTTGAGGATGACGAATAAAAAGCACTGAATTCAAAGGCGCCATTCCCGAAAGCGACGAAGGAGCGCAGTCGGGTACCTCTCAGTTAGAAACGCTACGCTCCGAGAGTCAGAGCGCTTCGCTTTAGGAATCGAGAGGTACTCGTTGAGAGTATAGAGATAAGAAGGTGTTGACGGAACTTGTTCCTAGAAAAGCAAAATAAAGTCGAATCCCGAATCCCGAATCCCGAATCCCGAATCCCGAATCCCGAATCCCGAATCCCGAATCCCGAATCCCGAATCCCGAATCCCGAATCCCGAATCCCGAAT
>NZ_JAHGAD010000008.1:0-125767 GCF_030248375.1 Vibrio sp. B181a
GATTCGGGATTCGGGATTCGGGATTCGGGATTCGGGATTCGGGATTCGGGATTCGGGATTCGGGATTCGACTCTATTTTGCCTTTCTGGGGACAAGTTCTGTCAACTATTTCTATACTTAAGCTTCTTTCAGTCAATACCCCAGTGCACACATCCCGATTCCCAAAGCGAGCGTTCTCGAATCTCGGAGCGTAAGCGTTCCCATATCCCTTTCTCTAACTTAATCCTGTACAAAAACACAGCTTAGTGGTTAACATACTGCTATGTTAACTATTTTCTTGAGCCCACTATGTCTGCCCAAATGTTATCTGCTATTCCTTTAACTTCACTGTCTGGAGTTGGCGCTAAAGTCGCAGAAAAACTCGCCAAAGTTGGCTTGCATAGCGTTCAAGATCTGCTGTTTCATCTTCCTCTTCGTTACGAAGATCGCACTCGCATTTACCCAATCGCCAAACTGCATGCCGGGCTCTGGGCGGCGGTACAAGGCAAAGTCATGGCTGTCGATACTACTTTCGGCAAACGCAAAATGCTGACGGTAAAAATCAGTGACGGCAATGGCACCATTACTCTACGCTTTTTTAACTTTACTGCCGCGATGAAGAACAATTTCTCGAATGGTAAGTTAGTACACGCTTACGGTGAAATTAAGCGAGGCGGTATGGGCTTAGAAATTGTTCACCCTGACTACAAGTTTTATGTAAGTGAGCAAAAGCCGGATGTGGAACAGAGCTTAACCCCCGTTTATCCAACCACCGATGGGTTACGCCAAATCACTTTGCGTAACCTGACGGAGCAAGCCTTATCACTCCTCGATAAAGCCGCTGTACAAGAGTTGCTGCCTTCTGGCTTGTACAATCACCAGATCACCATGTCGCAAGCATTGCATACGATTCATCGACCGCCTCCAACCATTAATTTGGATGAGTTTGATGAAGGTAAACACCCAGCTCAAATTCGTTTGATCATGGAAGAATTACTGGCGCAGAACCTCTCTATGTTGGCAGTGCGCAGCAAAGGACAACAGGACGTTGCATTGCCTTTGGCGTCGTGTGGCTCGCTGAAAAAGCAACTACTGGCTCAATTGCCCTTCTCGCCGACCAATGCTCAAGCACGAGTCGTTAAAGAAATTGAAGCTGACTTAGAAAAAACGCACCCAATGATGCGCCTTGTTCAAGGCGACGTAGGCTCGGGGAAAACTCTAGTTGCTGCGCTTGCTGCCGTCAGAGCCATTGAACACGGCTATCAAGTCGCTTTAATGGCACCGACCGAGCTGCTCGCCGAACAGCACGCGATTAACTTCGCTAATTGGTTCGAGAGAATGGGCATTCAGGTCGGTTGGCTGGCGGGCAAATTGAAAGGTAAAGCCAAAGAAGCCGAACTAGCCCGAATTGCCAGTGGTGAAGCACAAATGGTAGTGGGCACTCACGCCCTCTTCCAAGAACATGTTGAGTTCCATCATCTTGCTTTGGTCATTATTGATGAACAACACCGCTTTGGTGTCCACCAGCGCTTAGAGCTACGCGAGAAAGGCGCGAAACAAGGCGCTTATCCGCACCAGCTCATCATGACAGCAACGCCAATTCCGCGAACATTAGCCATGACAGCTTATGCTGACTTAGAAACGTCGGTGATTGATGAGTTACCGCCAGGTCGAACACCAATCCAGACCGTCGCGATTCCAGACACCAAACGCGATGATATCGTCGAACGAGTGCGCAATGCCTGCTTAAACGAAGGCAAACAAGCGTATTGGGTATGTACCTTGATTGATGAGTCCGAAGTCTTGGAGGCTCAAGCTGCTGCCGACACTGCAGAAGAGCTGCAACGTAAACTGCCTGACGTAAAAATTGGTCTCGTGCACGGACGAATGAAGCCCGCTGAGAAGCAAGCGGTGATGCAGGATTTCAAAGACAACAAGCTGCATTTACTGGTCGCAACGACAGTGATTGAAGTAGGCGTAGACGTACCCAATTCCAGCTTGATGATCATCGAGAACCCAGAGCGTTTGGGTTTGGCTCAGTTGCACCAGCTTAGAGGTCGTGTTGGTCGAGGTTCAGTGGCTAGCCATTGTGTGTTGCTGTATCACTCGCCACTATCAAAAACCGCCCAAAAACGTTTAGGCGTATTACGTGAAAGCAATGACGGCTTTGTGATTGCACAGAAAGACTTAGAGATTCGTGGACCGGGTGAACTTCTTGGTACCAAACAAACGGGCTTGGCAGACTTTAAAATTGCCGACTTAGTGCGAGATCAGCGCTTAATTCCAGAAGTTCAACGCATTGCGCGCTACATTCATGACAACTACCCGACGAATGCGACCGCAATTATTGATCGTTGGTTAGGTGAGCGTGACATTTATTCTAAGGCGTAAACGGGCTGCGCCTTAGTAGTAAGACGTTTCTTTCACCAATTCGATAACTAAATCACATCTAAATCTCTATTCTATTGATTTTAAATATGTAAAATCAATAACGTTTTATTAACACAACACACAGATGCGTTGTGCTATCGGCTGGGTTAGTTAAGCACTACTGCTAACCTCCACTCTGATAATAAATGCGTTTCAAGGAGTAGAAATGAAGAGTACCTGCCTTAGGCTGTTGGCTTCAGCCTGTATTCTAAGTAGTGGTTCAGCATTTGCTGACACCTCAGATATGGCGAAATTGTTCGCTAAAGGATCGAGCTTTTTTAACCCAAAACTCTCCCCTGATGGCAAATACCTTGGGGTCGAATCCAAAGTGGACGGTAAAGACGCGCTGGTCATTCTCGACGCACAAACAATGAAGCCAACCAACATGCTTCGATTCCCAGACAACGAGCAAGTCGCCGATTATTACTGGGTCAACAATGAGCGCGTTGTCGCTTCAAAAGAAACCTTCACGGGCTGGTTTACTCAACCCTCACCCACCGGTGAGTTTGTTGCCGCGAATGTCGACGGCTCTAAAACCGCCTACCTGTTCGGTCCTCAACCACCACAAAGTGGCAGCAGCGTTTCTAAACGAGGCAAAGCCACTCGCGCCTTCGGCATCATGTTAGACCCAATGCCAAATGACGAAAAGCACATGCTGATTGCAGCGATTCCATACAACCGCTCATTTGACATGGAAGAGGAAAAAGACGTCTACAAAGTCAATGTCTACAATGGTCGTGCGACCAAGCAGATGTCGGCCCCTATCAGAAACAGCTATTTCCTAGTTAACCATGATAACCAAGTAGGCTTTGTAACGGGCTCTGGTGATGATCTCAAACTGAAGTCTTTCTATCGCAATGGCAACAAGTGGCAATCCATCGCGACATTAGACAAACTCAATTTAGAAGAACTAACTCCCATTTCCTTCGCCGAAAACAATCATTCGATTTATGCCGCTGCAAGTAAAGACGGCTCACCCCAAGCGATTTACCATGTTGATTTAAAAACAGGAAAATACAAAGAAGTGGTTGCTGGCGAAAAGGTTTCACCACATAACTTTTGGCTTGATCAGCAATCCAAGCAACTGTACGCCATTGAATATGAAAAAGACTATCCAACCTATGCCTTCGTGGACGACAAGCACCCGCTGAGCAAGCAGTTGAAGCAACTACTGGCGACATTTGAAGGTCATCAAGTCCGTATTCTTAGCCAAACAGAAAATGGCGATAAATTCATTGCTCTGGCATTTAATGACCGTAATCCCGGCGATTATTACCTATTCAACACCGATCCTGTCGAAGGTCGATACCTCTTCTCTGCACAGAAATGGCACGACCCGAAAAAAATGGCAGAAGTTCGTCCATTTGCTTTCACAGCAAGAGACGGGCAGGAAATCAATGCCTTGCTAACACTTCCACCGGGTAAAGCGGAAAAGGACCTACCTTTGATTGTGAACCCGCACGGTGGACCTCACGGACCGCGTGACTGGTGGGAATTCAATCCAGAGAACCAGTTCTTAGCTCAAAAGGGCTATGCTGTTCTGCAAATCAACTTCCGTGGTAGTGGTGGCTTTGGAGATAATTTTGAAGAACTTGGATACCGTAAATGGGGTACCAATATTCAGTACGACATCATTGATGCCACTCGCCATATCATCAAGCAAGGTATTGCCGATGCCGATCGTATCTGTATTTCTGGCGGTAGCTTTGGTGGCTACAGTGCGCTTCAAAGTGCTATCGTCGAACCGGATCTGTTCCAGTGTGCAGTAGGCAGCTTTGGCGTCTATGACCTTGAAATGCTTTACACTGAAGGCGACGTAAAAGACCGCAAGTCAGGCGTTAACTATCTAGAAGAAGTGATCGGTCGTGATAAGAAAGAGCTTCAATCTATGTCACCCGTTCATCATGTCGACAAGCTAAAAGCAGACATTATGTTGGTCCACGGAGCCAAAGATGAGCGAGCACCAATTGAACAATTTGACGCCTTAGTGGAAGCGCTCAAAGCGATCAATTATCCGCACAAAACAATGGTGATCGGCGATGAAGGGCACGGGTTTTATAATGATGAGCACCAAGCCAAGTACCTTACTCAAATTGGTGAGTTCTTCGATAAGCACCTGAAAAACTAATCTCCCAAAGTAAAACCTTAAAGGCGATAACCATTCCGTTATCGCCTTTTCTTTCCAGCCCAAAGCAAACGTTTGCTTTTTGAATAAATCCCTCTATAATCGCGCTCAAAATTTATGGTGTGCGCCTTGTCACATCAAACCAACCTGAGTTGACACTGATTAACAGCAATCACAGGTCATAACGTCAACTCCACCCAGCACTCCCATTCAGCGAGCTCTGGGGCAAGAATTATTGCGACTAGCGAGACAAACATGACAACTTCAAACCGAACTTCGGAACTGGTCTATCAGTTAAACGATCGTCCACCACTACCTCAGACCATTTTTGCTGCACTTCAGCACTTATTGGCGATGTTCGTAGCCGTTATCACTCCTTCTCTGATCATTTGTCAGTCTTTGGGTGTGCCTGCTGACCAAACCAACACCATCATCAGCATGTCGTTGTTTGCATCTGGCGTGTCTTCTTTTATTCAAATTCGCACCTTTGGTCCTATCGGCTCTGGCTTGCTTTCAGTACAAGGCACCAGCTTTAATTTCCTTGGTCCAATCATTGGTGCAGGTCTTTCTCTTAAAGCTGGCGGCGCTGATCTCAGCACTATGATGGCAGCGATTTTCGGTACTATCTTGGTGGCGTCTTTTGCTGAAATCCTGCTATCTCGCGTCCTAGAACACGCACGCCGCATCATTACGCCATTGGTGTCTGGCATTGTCGTGACGCTTATCGGCCTGACGCTTATCCAAGTGGGTTTGGTATCAATGGGCGGTGGCTACGCGGCAATGAGCGATGGCTCTTTCGGTAGCCTAGACAAGTTAGCTCTCGCTGGTACAGTACTTGGCTTGATCGTAATCCTTAACCGTTCAAAGAACCCATACCTACGTGTTGCATCAATTGTAATTGCAATGCTGGTTGGCTACGTCATGGCGTACTTCATGGGCATGGTCGACACCTCAACACTGGGCGAAACTGACCTCATCGCGCTGCCAATCCCAATGCAATACGGCTTAAGCTTCGACTGGTCGCTGTTTATTCCACTGGTTCTGATTTTCTTCATCACGGCACTAGAAGCAATAGGTGACATCACCGCAACGTCTGAAGTTTCCGGTGAGCCAGTGAAAGGTCCGGTTTACATGAAGCGCATCAAAGGCGGCGTATTAGCTGATGGTCTAAACTCAGCGATTGCTGCGGTATTCAACAGCTTCCCAAACTCTACCTTCAGCCAAAACAACGGCATCATCATGCTCACTGGCGTAGCAAGCCGTTACGTGGGTTACTTCATCTCAGGCATGTTGGTGATTCTGGGTCTGTTCCCAGGCGTGGCAAGCTTTGTTCAGCTGATTCCTGAGCCAGTTCTGGGCGGCGCGACTATCGTGATGTTCGGTACCATTGCCGCTGCGGGCGTACGCATCATCTCGCGTGTCGACCTCGATCGCCGCGCAATCCTAATTATGGCGTTATCGTTCTCGATGGGTTTGGGCATTGCACAAAAACCAGAAATTCTGCAATTCATGCCTGAGTTTATTAAGAGCATTTTCTCAACCGGCGTGGCAGCAGGCGGCATCACCGCTATCGTATTAAACCTACTGCTTCCAGAGAAACTGGAAGAGGAAGACGAGCTGGTTGCTCAAGAGGTAAAAGAATCCTAACCTTGCACTAGGATGATCGAAAAGCCCAACCAAACTTTGGTTGGGCTTTTTATTGGAATCGATTGAGCGAAGAACGCTTTACCTGGTTGGGAAACTGATTTGTGCGCTTAACCCGCCTTCACTGCGGTTACGCACCACAACCGAACCAGAATGTTGGCTGACGATACGCTTCACAATGGCTAAGCCCAAGCCTGTCCCTTCACTGCCACGAGCAGTATCACCACGAGTGAAAGGTTCAAACAAGCGTGCGATTTGTGATTGCTCAATGCCCGGACCATTATCTTCAACGCAAACCCACACCAACTGTTTGTCGGCGGTGACACCTGTACTGATTTTCACCCAGCCATTGCCGTATCGCAGAGCATTGACCACAAGGTTACTCACCGCGCGTTTGATCGCGATTGGACTGCCTTTCGCGGTTGGCATCGTTGGGTTGAGGTCAGTTTCGATTTCAACTTCATAACCCCCTTCCGACGTTGCCACATCGCTGGTAATGGTATTGATGTCCACCTGCTCAAACGACTCTTTATTTACTGGTTTGAGGTAGTCCATAAACTGGCTAATAATCTCGTTACACTCTTCGGTATCACTGATGATGCCTTCGGCTAGGTAACTGTCTTCAGGTGACATCATTTCTGTCGCAAGACGAATACGCGTCAGTGGCGTGCGTAAGTCGTGACTGATGCCCGCCATCAATAGCGCACGATCTTCTTCCAGTTCTTGAATACCTTTCGACATCTGGTTGAATGCGCGAGTTACAGAGCGAATTTCTGAAGCACCTTTCTCCGGCAACGGCGGAGGAATTTCACCTCGACCTACTCCTTTCGCGGCTTTTTCTAACGCAATCAAAGGTCGGTTTTGCAAACGTATAAACAACCAGCCACCAGCAATGATCAGAAGCGCCATGATCAAGCTGTTACGGAACAGTGGAGCAAAATCTTCTTCTTGCAGCTCAGAGAGCGGAATACGGATGATGGAGTTCGGCAACTGATCGATACGCATCCACAGAATGTAGCTTTCACTGCCAAGCAGCAAACGTACTTCCGTTGGAGAGCCGAGCTCTTGCGTCATCTCTTCCGACATCAAATCAATCGACATCGCATGATTAAACTCGTTCATCATCTCGCTATCAACGCTGTGTACTGTCACGCCCAAGTTTTCCAGCAGTTGGTGGCGCAGCGGCGCGTCAGCCTTGAGTAGACCATCTTCATCGAGTACCAGATTCAATTCGTGAGCGAGAATTTTGTTGAACTGCTGCAAACTTGGCATCAACGCGTAGTTAAAAACGGCGTAGTAAGAAAAGACTTGGCTAGCGAGAAGCAAAGAGATGAACAATAGAATGGATTGTGTAAATGAACTTCGGATTCGCATGGAGGATCCCTAATGGACTGTTCCTAGTGAACAACATTAATTGCGAGTTTCCAGCCCTCAAACAGGAAGGAGGCTTGAGGGTGGAATATGAGCAGCCGAGTATTATCGGCAGACCTGAGAAGGTATTACGCTTCTTTACCGTCTGGGACAAACACGTAACCTAAGCCCCATACCGTTTGGATGTAGCGTGGTTTGCTTGGATCGTCTTCTAGCATGCGGCGTAGACGTGAGATTTGAACGTCGATAGAACGTTCCATCGCTGAATATTCACGACCACGAGCCATGTTCATCAGCTTATCACGCGACATTGGCTCACGAGCGTTAGTTACAAGCGCTTTCAGCACCGCGAATTCACCCGAAGTCAGTGGCATCGCTTCGTCACCACGGAACATTTCACGCGTACCTAGGTTCAGACGGAAGTCACCGAATTCAACCACTTTCTCTTCCGTGCTTGGCGCACCTGGTAGTTCAACCGTTTGGCGGCGAAGTACTGCTTTAATACGAGCCAGCAGTTCACGCGGGTTGAACGGCTTTGGTAAGTAATCGTCTGCACCTACTTCAAGACCAACGATACGATCGACTTCATCGCCTTTCGCTGTCAGCATCAGAATAGGTAGCATGTTGTTAGCATGACGTAGACGACGACAAATCGATAAGCCATCTTCGCCCGGCAACATTAAATCCAACACCATAAGGTGGAAGTTTTCACGGGTCAGAAGACGGTCCATCTGCTCGCCGTTAGCGACACTTCTCACTTGAAAACCTTGCTCAGAAAGGTAACGCTCCAACAGAGCACGCAAACGAGCATCGTCATCAACCACTAATATTTTATGATTTTCCTGCATTGAAACATCCTTTCAGAGGCATCTATAGTCAAAAATGTATCACTGTTTTTTCAAACGTGCTTGTGCAAATTGTTACTCTTTTTATCTTAGCCACGGTTTTGATGAATTATTTCGATGTTTCACGCCGTTTTTCTTCTCATCACAACAATTTACAGTCAGACAAAATCAAGGCTAATATGATCAACAGAATCCAATAACGGCTGATTTACCTCTAATGAAAACCAATTTAATTACCCGTGAAGGCTACAATCGCCTAAAAACCGAACTCGACTTTTTATGGCGAGAAGAACGCCCAGAAGTCACCAAAAAAGTCACTTGGGCAGCAAGCTTAGGCGACCGAAGTGAAAACGCTGATTATCAATACAACAAAAAACGTCTGCGTGAAATTGACCGCCGTGTCAGATACTTACGCAAGCGCCTAGAGCAAGTCAAAGTGGTGGATTACTCACCTCAGCAAGAAGGCAAAGTGTTCTTTGGTGCTTGGGTGGAAATTGAGAATGCAGCGGGCGATGTGAAGAATTTCCGCATCGTTGGTCCCGATGAAATCTATGGTGATGCAAAAGGCTATATCTCGATTGACTCCCCAATGGCGCGTGCGCTATTAAAAAAAGAAGTCGATGATGAATTCGCAGTGAGAACGCCGGAAGGCTACAAAGAATGGTTTATCAACAGCATTCGTTACCAAGCCGAAGAACATTGATTCTGCGACCGGATAAAAGAAAGCCGCACTCTTTAGTGCGGCTTTTGCGTTTTGAATATCAACCTTGAAGGTTACTCTTCGTAGTCAGGCTTCTCGGTCACAATGTAGTTGGTATCGCTGGCAACGATCGCACCGTGCTTCAAGAAGTTCTTACCCAGAATCATGCTGTAATGGAAGCGGCTACGGTCTTGCAAGTTAACTCGAATCTTCTTCTCTAATTCGCCAAGCTTAACGTGCATTTCCACCACCGGACGGACGTTGGCTTTCTCACCTTTCTTAGCTTTAATGCGCATCACGTCGACAACGGGTTTGGTAAATTCCTTCTTCATGCCGCTGTCGTTCTCGTAGGTGAAGCTCACCATGTCTTTGCCATCTTTCTTGAACTGTTTGATGTTCTTGGCATTAATTGAGCTCACATCCGCGCCCGTATCCAATTTCACCGGGAAAGACATGCCTTCCACTTCCGCCACTTCAATATGACCGGCTTTAAACAGCGGACGCGCATCCAATAAGTGATCAGCGCGTGTATTCAACAGCACACCGCCTTTCGCCATGTTGTGGCCGAATACAAAGAACGGCTGCTCTTGGTCGCCTTTCTCTAAAACATCAATGGCAAATTCGATGCTCTTCTCTTCATCACCAAATAGGAAGTCACCTTCCACTACTGGGCGAACCGAATCACCCACTTTGAGCTTCTTCAATACGCGTTTAGTGATTTTCTCTTCCTTGCCGTTCGCGCTTGGCAGGTAGAAGGTCACTACTTCTTTCTTGTCTTTTTCCGTCAATTCAAAGCCATCCACACGCAACAACGGCGTTTTCACCGCGAAAGTTGGATACGCTGGCAGTACGTGGCCATCAATGTTGACTGACTCTTCTGGCGAGATAACCAGAGGCTTAGATTTCAGCGCGCTCTTAAATGACTTTTCAACACCTCCAAGCAAGTTCTCTTTATCGGTATCAATCACGAAGTGCTGACTCGCCACGTCTTTGCCCAAACGGATTTGCGAACTAAAACCGCTGCGATCACGCAGATAGACCAGCCATTGTTGCGTCTCGGTTTCACTCACTTGCACTGGTAGGTACACCAAAGGACGCTCACTCTTGCTGGTTTTCAGCATACGGACGAGTGGCAGTGTCATTGGATGACGCTTACCGTTCTCACCCTCTAAAGTGAAAGAGACTTGTTTTTTCTTCTTATCGACCTTGATGTTCAGCGCATGCACGTTGGTGTAACGACTGGTGGTCGAAATGCTTACCTTGTATGGCACGCCTTCAACATTAACCGTTTCTTTTTTACCGATCATCTGCGCCTTTTGTTGCTCTTGCAGGTAATCGTAACCAGCAAACACCCACGCGTTGTTGTCGAGGTAAGTTTTACCAATCAAGATAGGTGCTGAGAATTGAGTACGTTTGGTCAGGTTGACCACGGTATCCACAGTATGCCCTGCGATGGTCATCGGCATTTTCACTGTCGGACGTAAAATTGGTTTTTCACTGGTACGGCTGCGGATCGCACTGATGCGTTCAAGATCATCAGTGATCTTAATTTCTTTACCTGTGTAAGGATGATGAATCGTAAAGCTCACGGTCACTTCGTAGGGTTTGAAGCTGTCTGAATTCCACTTGGCTTTCGTCCCGCCAAGGTCATCGATAATCGCCCACATCAATTTGTCGTCTTTGAGACTTTTGTATTCGGGATTACTGCTGCTAACGTGGATGTTTTCAGCGTGCATTGATGTGGTATCGGCACCAGTATCAATCTTACCGATAAATGGCACATCGCTTAGCTCAGGAATATCATTGTAGTAAACACTCTCTACTCGTCCCAATACGACTTTATCATCAAGTTGGTAAATCGGATCTTGAGTGGTCGCGGAAAGTGTTTGCGACCAAGCAAGCGGCGTCGCCAATAAGGCACCAGAGAGCGCCAGAGCCAAAGACAGTTTCTTCATCATTGTTTTCCGTATGAGCTAAGGTATAGGGTTAGTCGACAACCAAACGTATAAGTTCTCAATTTAATTACAGTTTTGACACAAATCTGACTGATGTCCACCAGCGCTCGGTAAATTTTTGAGTTACTAGTTTAAAACATTGCAAATTCCATGAATGACCCCAATGTTCTATACACAACCAATACCCAAACAGAATTAAAGAGAATACACGGATGAGCCAAGCTATCTGTCGCATGATTGCTCAAGAGCTGAATGTTCGCCCTGAGCAAGTCAACGCTGCTGTAACCCTTATTGATGACGGTAACACGGTCCCATTTATTGCACGTTACCGTAAAGAGGTGACGGGCGGACTTGATGATACCCAACTCCGTACTCTAGACAGCCGTCTGTCTTACCTTCGTGAGCTGGATGACCGCCGTCAAACCATCCTGAAGTCGATCCAAGAACAAGGCAAACTTACCCCAGAACTAGAACAAGAAATCACTCAGGCAGACAGCAAGACTCGCCTTGAAGACTTGTACCTACCTTACAAACCAAAGCGTCGCACCAAAGGTCAGATCGCGATTGAAGCCGGCCTTGAGCCACTGGCAGACCAGCTTTGGAATCATCCGCAAACTGAACCAGAAAGCGAAGCAAGCAAATACCTTGATGCAGACAAAGGCGTAGCAGACACCAAAGCCGCACTGGATGGCGCTCGCGCGATCATCATGGAGCGCATCGCGGAAGACGCAAACCTGCTAGAGAAAATCCGTGGTCATCTAAACCGTAATGCGGAAATGGGTGCTCGCGTCGTTGAAGGCAAAGAGCAAGAAGGTGAGAAGTTTAAAGATTACTTCAACCACAACGAGCCATTAAGCAAAGTACCATCGCACCGCGCACTGGCGATGCTACGTGGTCGTAACGAAGGCTTCCTGACATTGGCAATGAATGCCGATCCAGAACAGGAAGAAGGCGCGCGTCAGTCTTACTGCGAAACGATTATCGCTGACCACTACGGCGTGACACTTAGCAGCGCACCCGCGGATACGTGGCGTAAGCAAGTGATCAGCTGGGCATGGCGCATCAAAGTATCGATGCACATGGAAACCGAGCTAATGGGCGCAATGAAAGAGCGCGCAGAAATCGAAGCGATTGAAGTATTTGCCACTAACTTAAAAGACTTGTTGATGGCAGCACCAGCAGGTCCTCGTGCAACACTTGGTCTCGATCCGGGTCTGCGTACCGGTTCAAAAATCGCAATTGTTGACCCGACTGGTAAAGTGCTTGCAACCGAAACCATCTACCCTCATCCACCACAAAAACAATACGACAAATCAGCGCAAATCGTTGATCAGTTGGTGCGCAAATACAACGTCGATTTGATTGCTATCGGCAACGGCACGGCTTCACGTGAAACCGACAGCTTTGTCGCAGACGTCATCAAACGTGGCAACCTGAAAGTTCAGAAAATCATCGTAAGTGAAGCGGGTGCATCGGTGTACTCAGCATCCGAGCTTGCAGCAAAAGAATTCCCAAATATGGACGTGTCTCTGCGTGGTGCGGTGTCTATTGCCCGTCGTCTACAAGACCCACTGGCTGAGCTAGTGAAAATTGATCCTAAGTCGATCGGTGTGGGCCAATACCAGCACGATGTTAGCCAATCAATGCTGGCAAAACGCCTAGATGCGATTGTGGAAGACTGTGTAAACGCAGTAGGTGTAGACGTGAACACTGCTTCTGCGGCGCTACTGACGCGCGTAGCGGGCTTGTCGAGCACCATTGCGCAGAACATTGTCGACTTCCGTGATGAAAATGGTCGTTTCGAAGCACGTACAACCTTGAAGAAAGTACCTCGTTTAGGCCCTAAGGCGTTCGAGCAGTGTGCAGGTTTCCTACGTATTATGGATGGTAAGAACCCTCTTGATGCGTCTGCGGTTCACCCAGAAGCGTACCCAGTGGTAAAAGCAATTTCTGAGAAGAACAACAAAGACATCAAAGCACTGATTGGGGATTCAAGCTTCCTAAAAGGTCTGCATGCGGTCGATTACACCGACGATAACTTTGGTGTTCCAACCATTACAGACATCATCAAAGAGCTAGATAAGCCGGGTCGTGACCCGCGTCCAGAATTCAAAACAGCAACGTTCGCAGAAGGCGTAAACTCGGTTTCTGACTTGGAGCCGGGCATGATTCTAGAAGGCGTGGTATCGAACGTAGCCAACTTCGGTGCTTTCGTTGATATCGGCGTTCACCAAGATGGTCTCGTGCACATATCCGCACTGACAGACCGCTTTGTGTCTGATCCACGTGAAGTGGTGAAAGCGGGCGACATCGTAAAAGTGAAAGTGATGGAAGTGGACGTGCAGCGTAAGCGCATTGGTTTGTCGATGCGTATGAACGACGAACCGGGCCAAGACAACCGTAGCCAACGCTCATCAGCAGCGCCGCGTCGTAATGACCAACCGCAACGTCGTCAGCCTCGCCGTGATGACTCGTCATCTAACAGCGCAATGGGCGGTGCTTTTGCAGCAGCGTTTGCTAAAGCGAAAAAGTAATCTCGTCTAGGCTTCACCACTAATGAGCTTTGATAGCTAAAAAGAAAACGCTCCAATCAGTTGTTCTGCTTGGAGCGTTTTTATTTGAGTAGGATATTGAGTCGTCATAATACTGCTATCACTTCTGACGGTGTATGGGGCGCGACCGAGTGACCATAATGAAACTTAATCACCTTCCTGCGCTTTTCCATCAATCCCTCTTTGACCGCAGCATCCAAAATGCGCTTAGGTAATCGAAAGCGTATCGCGTAGCCCTTACCCTGATCTTCGCTGTAACTCTTGAGCGCAAGCAAACCGAACAGACGTTCTAGCGTGTCTTCCGGTTCTTCGTGATAACGGGTATCCACCTCGGGTTCCACTTCGTAGTCTGGATGCTCCGATGGGTCCCACGAGGATTGGCGTCGCCGCTTCTCATCACTTTTTACTTTGCGCTCCGCATTGGTTTTCGCCAGTGCGACTGTTGGCGTCACAGGTTCTCGGACTTTATTGTCACGAGCAGCTTGTTCCGTCTGCACATTAACGGATGGGGCGATCAGTGGCACGCTTACGTTAGCCGGTGACACAATCATTGCGAACCCTCCTCAGAGTCGCCCAACTCGTCAATACAGCAAACTCCTCCCGCAAGAAGAGTTCGCTAAAACTTATATCGACCAATTTTTAAGCAGCTTTAGGAGTTTTATTCGTTTCGATGTGTAGGCCTAACCGTTAAGCGGCAAATTCTCGCACTTGGAGACAAAACGCTTCATGTTCGGTCATGAACGGCGCATGGGAAGATTGATTGAAAACAAACTGCTGAGTGCTCGGCAACTGCTCACTCAAGTCACTTGCCACTTTGATTGGCACTAAGCCATCAAGTCGACCATAAAGACGCAGCATCGGCATAGAAAGGGAAGCCAGCGCATCGCGCAAGTCCACATCGGCAAGAATATTCAAGCCAACCAACAATGAATCAGGATTCGGCTGCGGACGCGATAATACAGCTTGCTTGAGTTGCTTAACGTCTTTGCGCGCAGACGGACTGCCCATCGCTTGTAGCGCCATAAAGCGCTCAATAGTGACAGAGAAATCTTCCAGTAATTGATCGGTGAATGCGGTTAACACGTTAGGTTGAATGCCACGCCAAGGACGCTCAGCAGCAAACTTTGGTGAACTGGCTACCGTGATTAACTTACTTACACGCTGCGGAGCATTAAGTGCAATGTGGGTTGCCACCAAGCCACCTAATGACCAGCCAAGCCAGACTGCTTTCTCTGGTGCGTCTTGCAGAACAAGGTCAGCGATTTTTGCTAAGTCTTCGGCGTGGGATTCTGCGCTGTGTCCGTACCCCGGAAGATCGACCACATGCACTCGGAAATAAGGTTGAAGAGACTCGACGGTCTGCTGCCATACCGCACCATTCATACCCCAACCATGAAGCAACACCAAATCTGGTCCTTGACCAAATGACTGCCAGTGTAAATTCGTGCTCATGCTCTCGTTCTCTCCCACTTATCTTATTCCTTACCACGTAATCCAAGCTTTAGTCTAATGACTCTCTCACCTTGGATGGATTGTATGTTATCTCATCAATGGCAAAACATCATGCACCGCGTACTCAGTAGCCAATGCGGATTATGCCGATTTCCCATGCCTCACCGCCAAACACCCAACCTAATGCGTTGGTGTGATAGCTGTTTTGACCATCTCACACCAATCCAACGCTGCGTACGTTGTGGTTTAAAAATGACAGAAGAGGAATCACAAGCCGTCACAGAGTGTGGAGAATGCCTGAAAGAGCCACCACCATGGCGGCGTTTGTATACCTTGGGGGATTATGACTTCCCGCTCTCTCAACAAGTACAGCGTTTTAAAGATCACGGTGAGGCATGGCATGTCGGCGCACTCACTCAATTGCTGGCCGAACGAATTGAACACCCAGCGCCAGTGGTTACTTGTGTACCAATACATTGGCAACGTTATTTAAAACGAGGTTTCAACCAGAGCCACATCTTGGCCAAACACCTCGCCCATCATTTAGATGTGCGCTATGAAAACAAGGTATTTAAACGCGTCAAAAACGTCCAATCACAACGAGGAAACAAAAAATCCAGTCGCGAGCAAAATTTGCAAGGGGCATTTGCCCTACAAGGTGAGGTGAACTTTTCCCACGTCGCGATTGTGGATGATGTGGTTACAACAGGTAGTACGGTCCGACAATTATGTCATTTACTACTTGAAGTTGGCGTAGAAAGCATCGATATTTACTGCATCTGCAGAACTCCTGCGCCCGGTTCGCTCTAGATCGCTTCGCCATGTCTTAGCATCAAAAAGACTAGACCGAGGCGGTAACAGGAGTAGAATAGCAGCAATAGCCTACAAATTTACTCAGGTATTCGTCGTGTCAAATATTACTATTACAGAAACTGCGCAAACGCATTTCGCCAACCTTTTAGGCCAACAACCTGAAGGTACTAACATCCGAGTTTTCGTTGTTAACCCAGGAACCCAAAACGCAGAGTGTGGCGTATCTTACTGCCCACCAGAAGCGGTTGAAGGCACTGACACAGAAATCCCTTACAGCGGTTTCTCGGCATTCATTGACGAGCTAAGCCTACCGTTTCTAGAAGACGCTGAAATCGACTTTGTGACAGACAAAATGGGCTCTCAGCTAACGCTAAAAGCGCCAAACGCAAAAATGCGTAAAGTGTCTGACGATGCACCGCTTGTAGAGCGTGTTGAGTACGTGATCCAAACTCAAGTGAACCCGCAACTTGCAGGTCACGGTGGTCACGTAAACCTAGTTGAAATCACGGACGATGGCATCGCAATCGTTGCATTTGGCGGTGGTTGTAACGGCTGTTCAATGGTCGATGTGACACTAAAAGAAGGCATTGAAAAAGAGCTTCTTAATCAATTCGTTGGTGAACTGACAGCAGTTCGCGATGCAACTGAGCACGATCGTGGTGATCACTCTTACTACTAAGTCGTTCATGGCTTGCTAGTAATGCATATCGACGAGAAATGGGAGGCGTTTGCCTCCCATTTTTGTTTTCAATTGAGTTAAGCTGAATCATCACGCTAGAAACTCGAGCTTTCTTCTCATATATTAAGAAATCTCATTTCCCTCGATGAGTTAACGACACTAAGGAGCCAGCGTTATGTCGAAAAGGACCCCACCAGAGATTCTCTCTTGTCAGACGGTCGCACAATCTAAGCTGTTTGCTGTGGAAGCCCTCGACCTTCGCTTCTCTAATGGCGAGCTGCGTACTTATGAACGCATGAAACCAAGTGGTCGCGATGCCGTGATGGTTGTGCCTGTCACTGAGCAAGGTGACTTACTGTTAGTACGCGAGTACGCGGCAGGCACAGAACGCTACGAACTGGGCTTTCCGAAAGGTCTTATCGACCCAGGAGAGACACCATTACAAGCGGCCGATCGAGAGTTAAAAGAAGAAATTGGTTTTGGCTCTCATGAGCTAACGCCATTAAAACAGGTGATCCTTGCACCTTCTTACTTCTCCAGCAAAATGACGCTGTTCTTAGGACAGAGCCTATACCCTGAGAAACAAGAAGGTGACGAGCCAGAACCATTAGAAATCGTTCGCTGGCCATTAGCGCAAGCGGAAGAACTATTAACGCACTTAGATTTTTGTGAAGCACGAAGCATCACAGCGTTGATGTTGGCACTGAAACACTTACAAAACACCACTCACAAACAAAACTAATCGCAGCCGAAGAGCTGGACCATAATTGTGAGAAAGGACCATTACTTATGCCAATGACAAAAGATTTATCTCACCTGCTCCCGCAAGTCATCGAAATTGCTCGCAGCGCGGGACAATTGATTCTCGATATTTACGAGAAAAAGCAGTACGAAGCTTACACCAAAAGTGACGAGACCCCAGTCACCAGTGCTGATATCGCAGCGCACAAACTGATCACCGAGCGTTTAAGCGAGCTTACGCCAGATATCCCCGTGCTTTCTGAAGAAGCCGCGGACATCAGCTTAGAGCAACGTGCGCAATGGGAACGCTACTGGCTGGTTGACCCACTTGATGGTACACAAGAGTTCATCGCGCGCAGCGGTGACTTCGCGACCATTATCGCCCTTATCGACAACAACAAGCCAACCATGGGTGTGGTTTACGGTCCGGTTTCTGGCGTGACTTATTATGCTTACAACGGCAAGGGCGCGTGGAAGATTCCAGACATGTCTGAGAGCGTGAAAATCCACACACACAAACATGAACAACCTGGGCAAAACATCGCTATCGCAATCAGTCGTCGCCAAGACATCAACCGCATCACGAGCCGCATGAGTAGCGCTTGGAACTATGATTTAATTCCACTGGGCTCTGCCGCACTTAAAGCATGCCTTGTCGCTGAAGGTGCAGTGGACTGTTACTTACGTCTAGGTCCAACTGGCGAGTGGGATACCGCTGCTACACAATGCATTGTAGAAGAAGCGGGCGGACGAATTCTTAGTACGCAACTTGAACCGCTGTCTTACAATGAGCGCGAGACGTTGGAGAACCCGAACTTCATCGTACTGGGTGACGCGGATTTGCCATGGGATGAGATTCTACAGCGCAAAGATTAACCCCAATCCAATCAGCCCCATTGCTAGATTTTAAAAGGCCACGAATCGAGTTCGTGGCCTTTCTTTTTTCTTCTTGTACAGCGATAGAAGTATTTGGCCTACTATGATCTAAATACTTCCTCAGCTGTACACACTTAAGTTATTCAATTAAAAATCAACAGTTTACTCCAAACCCCATAATCAGCTGGATTTCTTGTACAGCGAATAGAGGGTTTGGCCTACTATGATCCAAAAGCAAAAAGAGCTGCACACTGGCAGCTCTTTGATAATGTTCTGAATGACAGGTTTGGCTAGAAACGCCCTTTGTAATCAAACTCGTATTGCCCTTGAGCGTTTGGATTACCTAACCATTTCAGCTGGTCACTCATGCCTGATGGGAACTCTGCTCCTGGCTTAAACCACGCTTTGGTAGAGTAACGTTGATTTGGCATTAGCTCAGCAGAAAACGCCGCCGATACTTGCTTGCTCTTTTGCTCACCCGATGCCGATAGCACGCTGTCTTTACAGTTTAAATCAGCAATGACAGGGCCTAGTTCAAGACTGCCAAGTGGGCTTTGAATACCACTTGCACTCCAAACTAGCGTGCCTTCAGCCGTCTTACACCAAGGTGCCGCATACGTCGCATGACGGATGTTCAACTCAAGCTGCCCATCCACACCAACAGGTACAGGAAGGCGAGCTTGCTCCACCACTTTGGCCGCTGGAATCGACGCCACTAAGTTTTCTGCGTATGGACCGCTGGTAAGACTGTAGCCAACCAAGCCACGTCCACGCACGTCCATATCGCTCCCACGACCAAAACGTACCGCGAATTCTGCTTTACCAGTAAATAGGCCAGAAAGTTGGAAGTCCCAGTTCACTTCACCTAAGTTTTGACGCTGCCAACGCACATTGGATGCACTACCTTGCCAAACCGTGCCTTGCGCACCTTGAATATCCAAACCTCTTACCGTCGGCACTTGTTGCAATACCCAAGAGATTGGCAAGCCAGCGATCAAACTGGTCGAGAAAAAGGCAATAAAAATCACCACATAAAGAACGGCTTTCTTCACCTTAACCTCGCTTAAATTGCAGGCGGTTTACGTCGATCATACCGGCTTGGTCGGTACGGTCGATGTCTAGGAATTCCACCTCAATCCCTTGTTGTTCTTTTAGATAACGCAACCAATCCACCATCTGGTTAAACGCCAATGGTTTGATCCACACTTGGACACTGTCATTACGCGGCTGGACGCGAATGAGCTCAACTTTGTAACGGCGAGCCGATGAGGAGACTACTTGGTTCAATGGTTGATTAGAGAAGCTGACACCACCGCTTTTACGTAGTGCGGTAATATCATCGGCTTTGTTTTGCACCCACGTTAATAGCTGCTTTTCACTTTGAATTCGAGACTGCGCTAGCTCTGCACGTTGATTCATTGGCTGCAAGATGCCCCAATAAATGATACCTAGCACAGCAATTGCGCCACAGCCCATCACCAAACGTTGTTCACGCTGTGAGATGCTACTCCACCAAGTTTGAGCTTGTGCGATTAAGTTTTTCATCATCACCTCACTGACGCTTCAACACGAAGCTGCCCATCACAACATTGCCGTTGCGGTTCAGCTGACCTTGTTCAACGTTAAACTTCTCTGCCAATTTCACACGAGCTTGCTCGAATGGCTGGAAGTCAGAGCTGCTCGCTTGAATACGAACTTCGCCACGTTGACCATCATATTTGAAGCTAGTGATCTGAAGATCATTAACCTGACCTAATGTCGAAGGCAGTGCAGCAATCCAAGATAGCATCGCCACATCACTCGAACCACCAGACAGACGACGCTCTTCATCGGTCATCTGACGCTTCAAGTAACTAACGGTAGGAATGCGTTTTTTATTCGGGAAAACTTGGCGGAAGATGCGCTCACTCTCTTCACGATACGCTTGGGCCTGTGCTTCGTACTTATGCACCATCAACAACTGCTGACCAACCAACACGACAAGTAATACACCCGCAGCAATCGCGGCCTTTTGCCAAACCTTAACGTACTTACCCCAAGAGGATTTTGGCTTGAAAGAACCAGTCAGTAGGTTGACCTTACTTTCTGTCGCTCCTTTCGCCAGAAGAGCCATCGCCATTTCTTCTGGCTTGGCGACCCAGATATCTGACACTGCAGACTCAGGCACAGAACTGTAGCAATCGAGCTTCCAGCCTTCATGACTTTGTAAGTAAGAGGATAAGTACAGGTCAAGCCAAGACGCATCGACAACCGCACCTTGAGTTTGAGAATGACGAATCAGCCATTGCTCACCCAATTGGACGGCAGAACTGCTTTCTTCGTCAACAGGCATCGCAAGAACATCAGGCAGCATGCGCTTAATAACAAGGCCTTGGCTGGAGAAACGCTGCAAAATGGTTTGAATCCAAGCACGCTCGACAGCACACACTTGTGCTGCTTCCGCTTGCTTGTCTAATACTGTGAAATGCAGGTTGTCCACGTCTTGCGCGACTTCATCTTCCACCAAATAAGGCAGCATGCTGTCAAACTGACGCGCAGCACCTGGCGGAATATCCACTTTTGTTAACACAACATCATTACTCGCCAGTAGCGCCACAATTTGTCGCTGATCGGCGTAAGCAGCCAGTTCGTCCAGATGTTCCCATCCGGCAAGCTCACCACTGGCAATCACTTCATGCTGTTGTGTCGACCATACCAACCATGGAATGGTACTTTGTTGTTCGCTACTCAGCCGAACGGTCAGAAACTCGCTCACTGATTCCTCCAAAACGACGGCGAACGACAGTCACCGTTTCTCTATCTGTACTTTGTAAAAGGCTACGGAGGCGTACTCGGGATTCATCCACCAGTACTTGAACATCCAGCTCAAAGAAAGCGCTGTCGACTCCTAAGTAACCTTTGGCATTTTTCTTTACGTCATCGCTTAAGCCAGCTAATTCTGACTCAGACAAAAATTCATCTACGCTGTCCCAACCATCAAAAGGACGCTTTTCTATCAACTGCACTGCATCGCTGCTGCTAAGGCCCGGCGTAAACATCGCAACTAAGATAGGAGCTTGTTCAACGTCAATTGTGTTTACGTTCAAACGCCAATCATCGCTAGGAAGCGCACAAACCATTGGGGCTATCTTCTGGTAGATATCGCCACTGACTTGGTAAACCGCTCGCAGTTCACTGGCATCGGCCATCCAACCATTCGGTGGCAGGTATTGCGGTTTCATTGCTTCATAAGTGCTGTCTTCAACACCAGCCGTAGAGCGCACCGTGCTGTCACTATCGACATATTCCCAAGTCGAGTCTGCAATCACTTCAGCTTGATAAGGTTCAACGTCTTTCTCTTCCATCAATCGCTGGAAGACTTGTACTAAGTATGGACGATTTGTCGAATCCCCGGAGGGTTGTACACTCGCTAACACGTTCAAATTGAAGCAGGCTTGTTTATCGATGATGCGGCCAGCGGCTTGACCATAATCCAACGGGTAGACCTGCTCTTTTATCGCCCAAGGCTGACTTAAGTTGATGTTATCGTCGTCTTCATAGCTCTGTTCGATACCAATCTCAGCCAACGCTTCTACCCCCAAGCTATACCAGTAAGCTTGTTGATAATTAATTTGATTCGAACCACGCTGAAACTGCAGAAACAATCGCTCTGACATGCTTGCGGCTACCGTGGTCATGATGGCAAGTAACATCAGCACGATAAGGAGCGCAACCCCACGTTGACGACTAGCCATTACTGCCTCCAGATGAATTGCCACCACCAGAGTTATCTTGACTACTTGATACTAGTTTTCCATTTGGTGTCAGGTAAGTACGAGAGATCTCTCCGTAGTCTTTCAGCTTCAATATCACAGACACAGCTTTGGGTAACTCACTGCCGTTTTCCCACGTTTTCTTCCACGATTTTCCATCAAAGAAGCGCATATCGAATTCTTCAACATTGGTAAGCAATGGCATCACAATGCCTTCTTGCCCTGTTGGCGTATCTGGGTAGCGCCACCACACACGTTGCAGCACTTCATCTTTAATGCGGTAGCCCACTTTCGTGACTTCACCACGTGGAAATTGCTGTTGTGGGTTGTGCCAACCCAAACGCGCAAACAGCACACCTTTCGCATCCGAATCCAGCAGGTATTCGGACCAAAACAGCAACTGCTTTGATGGCTCTTCACCATTGGTGCGCACCTGGCGCATAGCCATCTGACGGAAGTCATTATCCATCATCACCATCGCACGCTGCAGTTCATTCAAGCGTTGGGTGCGTTCTTGCGACAGAACATTACTGCGCTGCACTTGCGATACGACTTGGTAAGCGGCCACGCTCATGCTGGCAAAAATCGCAATCGAAACCAGTACCTCAATCAAGGTAAAACCTCGATTTGATTTCATTGTTGGCGCCTTATATCGCTTATTACTCAGCAACATAACTTCTCACCGTGACAACAGGGCTCGCTTCTTTCTCAGTTGCGACGCTGACATCAAATGCTTTCAGCAATGGCTGCGCGGTGGCAACAGGAGTGACCTTCCAATACCAAGTACGCCCCGCCAACTCTTCAGTGCCTTTTTTGGCTTTGAGTTTTTCCGTCGAGAGCATCACATTGGCCATTTGGTTATCCACAACCATGGCTGCAAACATTTTTTCTTCTAAATAACTGACGGTATTGATGTGCTGGCTCACTGAGCGAATCACACTGATCGCAGCAGTAGCAAAAATCGCCAGTGCGACTAGCACCTCAAGTAGCGTCATACCTCGAGCATTGCGGTGCGATGAACCAATACGGCTTGGCTTAGAATATTGAATTGTCATCGTCTTCCGCTTCTTCCCCAGGTGCTAACAATTTGATTTCACCTGTTTCTTTACCAATGATTCGCCAGCCATCATTGAATGCATCCCCTTCTTCAGGAAAGAAAGATAAGGTGAATGGCGTAATCTCAGCACTTGAGAAAATGAACACTTGAGGTGGTTTCACTTTCTTCTTTTTCTTGTCCTCTTCCTCGGCAAACATGTCTTCATCAAACAGCGAGCCGGGCTCGAACAATCGGTCATCGTCACCCCAGGCGCCACCGCCTAATTCCAATTGCACTGAGATATCCCCTTCAAGCTTTGTTTCGCTTGGGATTTGCTTTAACTCAATTGGTTGCCAACCGTCTTGGGTCAGGCTCAACAAAGTGTAGGTGGATTTAACGTCATCAACACGCAAGCCAAAGTCTTTACCACTTAGTACCGCTTCTTCATTAAGCAGTTGTAAGCGCTGGAAAAAGCTTTGCGCATATTGTTTGGAAAGGTCTTTCTGACTGGTAGGCAAGGTAGCGATCACCGCAACGGCGGTAAGAGATAACAAAACCAGCACCAATAGAATTTCTATCAATGTAAAACCGAGATGTTTTTGCATTTTCTTCATTAGTGCTGGTTTAAGCTAGAGCTTATTGGAAATCTTGCATGTTCCAGTTGCCGATATCCGACGCAGGACCTTCACCGCCCTCTTGGCCATCCGCGCCTAGAGTAAAGATATCAATCGTGCCATTGTCACCAGGGCTCAGGTATTGGTACTCGTTACCCCATGGATCAGATGGTAGACGCTTGATGTAACCACCATCGCGGTAGTTGCGTGGCTCTGGGTTAGAAGGCTTGTTCACCAACGCATCTAGACCTTGGTCCGTTGTTGGGTAAACGCTGTTATCCAGCTTGTACATGTCCAACGCATTCTCCAACGCCACGATGTCAGTAATCGCTTTTTGTTGGTCTGCTTTTTCTTTGTTGCCTAGTAAGTTAGGAACAACCACACTTGCCAAAATACCTAGGATAACCACAACAACCATCACTTCTAGAAGTGTAAAGCCTTGTTGTTTACTGCGTTTAAATTTCATTATTTTCTCCGAAAGTTAGATTCAAGCCATGTCATTAGTAGACACGACTTAACTCGAATTTTATCCGCTCATCAAGTTATTCATTTCCAACATTGGCATCAATGTCGCCATTACGATGAAAAGAACGAGACCAGCCATCAATGCTATCAGCACTGGAGTGAAGATCCCTAAAGCGATATTCACTGTAGATTCAAAGTTTTGGTCTTGGTTGTCCGCCGCACGTGTCAACATGCTTTCAAGCTCACCACTCTGCTCACCACTGGAAATCATGTGCAGCATCATTGGTGGGAATAAGCGAGTTTGATCGAGCGCTTTACGCAGACTTGCCCCTTCACGCACGTTGTCTGCCGCCACTAACACTTGTTGTTTTACATAACGGTTCGACATAACGTCAACTGCCACACGCATGCCTTCAAGAATAGGAATCGCACTTGAAGTACAAATCGATAAGGTGCGAGCAAATCGCGATGTGTTCAGACCGCGAGAAATCTTGCCAATCAGCGGTAAGCTAAGAATTTTTTGGTCCCAAGCCAAGCGAAAATTTGGTTTCTGTAGTGCCAGTTTTAAACCGTAAAAGAACACCACAAAGACAACAAAAATGATTAAGCCCCATTCTTGGACAAACTCACTCGCAGACAATAGCATTTGCGTCGACTGTGGTAGCTCTTGCCCCATTTGAATGATTGGCTCAATGATTTTCGGCACCACTGAAGAAAGTAGCAATGACACAATGCCCACCGCAAACACCACCAGCACAACTGGGTAAATCATGGCTTGAAGCAGTTTAGAGCGCATCTTCTGACGGTTTTCTACATAATCTGCCAAACGCTCTAGTACCGCATCTAAGTGACCGGACTTTTCACCAGCCGCCACCATAGATCGAAATAGTTCGTCAAACACATGTGGGTAATCACCCAAACTGTCTGCAAGCGGATAACCCTCAGTGACTTTCGAGCGCACGGCCGCAATCATTGAGCGAATGCGTGGTTTTTCAGCCTGCTCTGAGACGGCTTTCAAACACTCTTCCAATGGCATGCCAGATTGCACAAGCGTTGATAGCTGACGCGTAATTAGGGCAAGCTCTGCGGTTTTGATACCTCGTTTAAATCCAACTGATGCACCTGAAGACTTCGCAGCTTTGGCTTTGGCTTCCATCACCTCGACAGGGATCATGCCCTGTTCTTTTAGGCGTTGGCGCACCTGACGAGCATTATCCCCTTCAATGGTGCCTTTCTTTTGTTTGCCTTTCGCGTCTAGCGCTTTGTATTCAAATGCTGCCATTACGCTTCCTTGGTCACTCGCATCACCTCTTCAAGAGAAGTGATACCACGACTGACTTTGCTTAGGCCATCGCTGCGAATGCTTGGCGTGTGAGCTCGTACGGCTTTTTCAATTTCTTGTTCACCCGCTTCACTGTGGATCAGTTCTTGAACCTTCTCATCCACCATTAGAAGTTCGTGAATACCAGTACGACCGCGGTAACCTTTTTGGTTACACACTTCACAGCCTTTTGCACGATGCAGAACCAGCGATTCATGCTCTTCCAGACCGAACAGTTTCTTCTGTTCTTTATCCGCTTCGTATGGCTCTTTACAGTCAGAACAAAGGGTACGAACTAGGCGCTGTGCTAGCACGCCCAATAGCGAAGAAGAGATCAGGAAGGGTTCAATACCCATGTCACGCAGACGAGTAATCGCACCCACAGCCGTGTTGGTGTGTAGTGTCGACATAACCAAGTGACCAGTCAAAGAGGCTTGCACCGCAATCTGTGCAGTCTCTAAGTCACGGATCTCACCGACCATCACTACATCCGGGTCTTGACGAAGAATCGCACGCAGACCTCGCGCAAAGGTCATATCAACCTTAGGGTTTACCTGTGTTTGGCCGATGCCATCGATATCGAATTCGATAGGATCTTCAACAGTCAGAATGTTGCGTTCATTGCTGTTGATCTCTTGCAAGCCCGCGTACAAGGTCGTCGACTTACCCGAACCTGTCGGACCGGTTACCAGGATGATGCCGTGAGGGCGACCAATCAAATGACGGAAGTTGTCATGCACTGAAGGGGTCATACCCAAACTATGCAGGTCAAGACGAGTCGCGTTCTTGTCCAGTAGACGCATTACTACACGCTCACCATGCGATGAAGGCATGGTCGATACACGCACGTCCACCGCACGACCACCGATACGCAGTGAAATACGACCATCTTGAGGTACGCGTTTTTCCGCAATATCCAGCTTCGCCATAACCTTCACACGAGAAACCAGCAAAGGTGCTAGCTTGCGGCTCGGGGTTAAGACTTCACGCAATACACCATCGACACGGAAACGAATCGAAAGGGTTTTCTCGAACGTCTCAATATGGATATCCGACGCCCCTTCTTTGATCGCTTCACCCAACATGGCGTTAATCAATTTGATGATTGGCGCATCATCTTCCGATTCCAACAAATCTTCATCGTGAGGTAGCTCTTCTGCTAATGAGAAGAAGTCATCACTGTCTGCGCCAATGTCTTCCATCAACTGACGGGCTTCAGAAGAATCACGTTGATAAGCTTCAGTGAGCTTTTTATCGAACGCTTCTTTGTCCATCACTTGAGGAATAAAGTTTTGTTTCAGTACTCGACGTACTTCAACCAGAGCCGCAGGGTTAAGCGGCTCTACGTAATACAGAATTGGAGGGCGCTCAGGGTGCTCCGTCTCCAAAACCAGTTTAAAGCGGTTGGCAAAACTGAATGGCAGACGGCGCATACTTGGCGCTGTGTCTAACATATCAACCATTATTCTTTACCATCTGATCAATGAACGCTTGGATTTCAGTAGGATGCTTACGTTCCTGACCAAATTCCGGCATCACTGGAATGTTTGAATCATCCATCAACTTCAAGCCTTCTTGTGCTTTGTATAACTGCTCTGCACGGATGAAGTTGTATTTGCGCTGAGTAATACCATCTGCCGTCATACCATCACGGATGATGGTTGGCTTGATGAATACCATCAGGTTGCGCTTCTCAGTTTGCGTGCTGGTTGATTTGAACAACTGGCCAATCACTGGGATATCACCCAATAGCGGCACTTTTGATTCACTTTCTAGCGCACGCTCATCAACTAAACCACCAAGCACAAGCATTTGGCCGTCTTGGATCATCACAGAGGTGTTTAGCTGACGCTTAGCAAAACGTACGTCAACCGCGCCATTTGCACCCAGAACGTTAGACACTTCTTGCTCAATGTTTAGCTGAACTGAATCACCTTCGTTGATTTGAGGTACCACTTTCAGTTTGATACCGACTTCTTTACGATCGACCGTTTGGAATGGGTTATCGTTATTTGAGCCTGCTGTCGAGCCTGTAATTACCGGCACTTCTTCACCTACGATGAATGACGCTTCACCGTTATCCATTACCGTAATGCTTGGAGAAGACAGAATGTTTGAGTTTGAATCGGATGAAACAGCGGTAATCAATGCCGTCCAGTCACCCATCATGATACTCATTGCTGCACCGTTAACGCCGCCAAGTGCTGCCGCTAGAGTAGAGTAGTCACCAGATTCCGTAACATCATAAGGCGTTCGTTCACCATCGCTGTTGGTGTAGTACTCTGTACGAGTCTGGTCTTTCGCTTCTTCAAGACCAACCATGACATTACCGATTTGCGCACCAGTGTTGCCGTATTGGATTACCGCACCTGTCTCTAGGTTACCCCATTGAACACCAAGGTTAATGCCATCACCTTCTGACATTTCAACGATAAGTGCTTCAATCAGAACCTGTGCACGACGAATATCGAGCTGAGCAATCACGTCTTGCAGTGCCATCATAATATCTGGCGGCGCAGTCAAAACTAGCGAGTTGGTTGCTTCGTGAGCGGCAATCACCACTTCACCACGCTGTGCACTTGATGCGCCTTTTTGACCTGCTTGCTTCTCAGCCTGTAGGTTGTCAGATACGCCTTTTAGTACATCAACTAGGTCTTCCGCTTTCGCGTACTTTAGGTAAACCACGCGGTTATTGCCTTTGGTCGCCATTTCAACGTCAAGTTGACGAATCAAACGCTTCAGGCGCGCACGAACTTTAGGGTCACCAGAAATCAGGATGGAGTTAGTACGCTCATCCGCTACGATTTTTGGTTCTAGGAATTCAGGTGTGCTCTTTTGGTTGGTCGTTTTGTTCAGGGCATCAACGATACGCACCATCTCAGAAGCAGACGCATTGCGCAGCTCTACGACTTCGATTTCTTTGTCACCCGCTTGGTCAACGCGCTTGATGATTTCCGCTAGGCGGTTTACTACCGCAGCGCGACCCGTGATCAAGATGATGTTAGCTGGATCGTAGTGCACCACGTTACCGGCACCTGCGTTATCAATCAGTTGACGCAGTAGCGGAGAAAGTTCACGAACCGACACATTACGCACCGCAACCACACGGGTAATCACGCTGTCGCCTTGCGCACTGTCATCACCCAAAACCGGGATTGCTGACGTTTTTGAATCTTTCGCTTTGATGACTTTCAACACACCATTGTCCATTTCGACAACGGCATAACCGTACACTTCAAGAACGTTCAAGAAGAAGCTGTAGTACTGCTTTTCGTTAAGAACGTCGTAACTACGTACGTCAATCTTACCGCGCACAGACGGGTCAACGATGATGGTCTTCTCTAGGTTGCGACCAACAATATTGATGAATTCTTGAATATCAGTGCCTTTGAAACTTGCACTAAACTCGTTCGCCATCGCACCTGGAGCGCAGAGTAGTGTCCCTGCAAGTAACCAAGTACTTTTGCTAAACCAATGTTTCACGTATGTCTCCCTGAACTTACGCAGCTTGCCTAAGTATTACAATTGGATATAGATGTCGTACTGCTGGCCATCGCGCTCAACAGTCAAATTCAGTTCTTGCGGATCGTTCATCACTTGCATCAGTTCTACTGAAGATGAAGGATCACTTAAATCGATCCCATTTAATTGCACCGCAATATCACCAGGTTTTAGACCGACATCATTAAACAACGCCGCATCACGACCTGGTGAGACGCGATAACCGACGATTCCTCCATCCTTTTTGACTGGAGAAATGTTGATGTACTTGAATACGCTTTGCGGATCTTTGGAAATCTCCGCACGAATTTGGTCGACCTTCTCACTCACCGCTGATGATTTATCCGCTTTCGCCGCTTGCGGGCGGGCTGCTGGACGTGTTTCAGACAGTTTGCTGTACTCGATACCTTCGAGCATTAGGGTTTCATCACGGCCTTGGTTATCGATGATCACACGATCGACCAATACCGCTTTTAATTCTGCACGTGTGCCGTCAATTTCTTCGCCGATACCATAAGTGGCTTGCTTACCTCGATTGGCGATCACCGCTAGGCTCGTTTTTGCGTTGCTGCTCGCAACTGCACCAACAAGTGTTAGGTTTAAGCGAGTTTTAGGCGCATCTTGCACGACAGGTTGTTCTACTACGACCGGCTTTTGCTCGGTGTACTTTCCGAACAAGTTCGCATTTTGAAGGGCGTTGAAATCAATCGCGTCCTTTTTATTCGTAGACGCAACAGCACCTGCTGATGGCTTCCATTGAGTCACATCAGAAGTTTGAGGCATTGCTAGCCACACCACTTTACCCAATATCCAGCCTGTCATTGCGATGAATAGACAAGTTAAGAACAAACTGAGTTTCGCTTGTATGGCGTGATTGTTGGACTTAATCTGAGCCAGTAGCGGGCTGCTTGCTAATCCTGCACTTAGCTCTAAACGCTTCACTGAATTGATTCCTTTATTCTGACGTCGGTCGACCTTAAGTATAAGTAGATAGTGTCGACTCTATCTTGCTAAATTTGCAATAAAATTACTACTCAACAAAGAGCAGTGAACTATATCACAAGTTCTTTTTCATACCTTTTTCTTATGCAGTTTTTGCCAACTCCCTTGAAAAAAAACAGCCTTGGCTCCATCTGTAGGTGAATAATCCACCAGTCACTGCCTTATTATTGCAGTGATTAGATAGTGTAGAGTCGTATGAGTTCCGCAAATGAAGCCGTAAGGCTAGATAAATGGCTATGGGCTGCCAGATTTTATAAAACCCGCTCCGTCGCACGCAATATGGTCGATGGCGGTAAAGTCCACTATAATGGGCAACGAAGCAAACCAAGCAAAATCGTTGAGTTGGGCGCTGAGATTCGTCTTCGCCAAGGTAATGAAGAGAAGACGGTGATTATCGAGAAAATCTCTGATCGTCGCATGGGCGCACCAATCGCTCAAACGCTCTATCGTGAAACTGACGAAAGCATCAGCCAACGCGAAGAGTTCGCGAAACAGCGTAAACTCAACGCCCACAACCCAAGTCCGGAACGCCGCCCAGATAAGAAGCAGCGCCGTGACATCATTAAGTTCAAACACCAATAAAAGCCGGAATTACCGACGAGGAAAGCACTCCATGGCAAATAATGTTTTAAACCGCTACCTATTCGAAGATCTTTCAGTACGTGGCGAGTTGGTTCAATTGGATGAAGCATACCAACGTATTATCTCCAGCAAGGAATATCCGGCAGCACTGCAAAAACTGTTGGGTGAGCTACTCGTTTCAACCACTCTTTTAACGGCAACTTTGAAGTTCGAAGGCTCAATCACTATCCAACTACAAGGTGATGGTCCTGTATCACTGGCTGTAATCAATGGCGATCACGATCAGAAGATCCGTGGCGTTGCACGTTGGGAAGGCGACATTGCGGATGACGCAAGCCTGCACGACATGATGGGTAAAGGCTACCTAGTGATCACTATCGAGCCGAAGAAAGGCGAACGTTACCAAGGTGTCGTTGGCCTAGAAGGTGAAACACTGGCTGACGTTATCGAAGGCTACTTCGCAAACTCAGAGCAGTTGAAGACGCGCCTGTGGATCCGTACTGGTGAACACGAAGGTAAAGCTCACGCAGCAGGCATGATGATTCAGGTAATGCCAGACGGTACGGGTACACCCGAAGACTTCGAGCACCTAGAGCAATTAACAGCAACCGTGAAGAACGAAGAACTGTTCACTCTACCTGCAAACGAACTGCTTTACCGCTTGTACAACCAAGATTCTGTTCGTCTTTACGAACCGCAACCAGTGGAGTTCCACTGTGGCTGTTCTCGTGAACGTAGTGGTGCAGCGATCATTACCGTCGAGCGTGCTGAAATTAATGACATTTTAGCGGAAGAAGGATCAGTTTCTTTACATTGTGATTACTGTGGCACGTCATATTCGTTTGACGAAGCGGAGATCACTGAGCTGTATGCACAAGCCGCTCCAGAGAAGAAAACACTGCATTAATTTTCATAGCTTAACAAGCTTGTAATTTACCCTTCAAAAGGCCAGCATCATGCTGGCCTTTTTGTGATCAAACCCTCTAATTACCTAGCCTCAGACGTAATAAAGCAACCGCTTAATTTTAAATAATTAATAATTCTTTTCCCCTAGCGCAAAGGTTTGCGCCCACGATAAACTATTCGCACCAATATGTGACGGGCTACCTAAAACCTTACTTAAATCATGGGTATTTTTTGAGCTATATCCCTGTTTTATCCCCACCCCGTTGCTAGCATGGTGAGCAGATAAAAATTAAAACATTCTTACAAAATCCCTACAAAAATCCTTATAAGGAGCACCTATGACCGTTATGGAACATACAAAGGCTGCAACAATTGATCTGACCAAACACGGACTGCATAACGTTAAAGAGGTTGTTCGCAACCCAAGCTACGAAATGCTGTTTGAGGAAGAGACCCGTGCTGACCTAACAGGTTATGAACGTGGTGTGGTTACAGAACTCGGCGCGGTTGCCGTAGACACTGGTATCTTTACTGGTCGCTCACCAAAAGATAAGTACATTGTTAAAGATGCAACGACAGAAGAGCACATGTGGTGGACTTCTGACGCAGTGAAAAACGACAACAAACCAATCAACAAAGAAGTATGGGACGACCTAAAAGAGCTAGTGACCAACCAGCTTTCAGGTAAGCGTCTATTTGTGATTGACGGTTATTGTGGTGCAAACCCAGACACTCGTTTGAGCATTCGAGTGATCACCGAAGTAGCGTGGCAGGCGCACTTCGTGAAAAACATGTTCATCCGCCCAACAGAAGAAGAGTTGGCGACGTTTGAACCTGACTTCGTGGTAATGAACGGCGCGAAGTGCACAAACGACAAGTGGGAAGAACAGGGTCTGAACTCTGAAAACTTTACTGTGTTCAACCTAACAGAGCGCATGCAACTGATCGGCGGTACTTGGTACGGCGGCGAAATGAAGAAAGGCATGTTCGCCATGATGAACTACTTCCTTCCGCTGAAAGACATCGCATCGATGCACTGTAGTGCAAACATGGGCGAAGAAGGCGACGTAGCGATTTTCTTCGGCCTGTCTGGCACAGGTAAAACTACCCTATCTACCGACCCTAAACGTGCACTGATTGGTGATGACGAGCACGGTTGGGATGACGACGGCGTATTCAACTTCGAAGGCGGCTGTTACGCGAAGACCATCAAGCTATCGAAAGAAGCCGAGCCTGATATCTACAACGCAATCCGCCGCGATGCTCTATTAGAAAACGTGACGGTTCGTAGCGATGGTTCTATCGACTTTGATGATGGCTCTAAGACAGAGAACACCCGCGTGTCTTACCCACTGCATCACATCGACAACATCGTGAAGCCAGTGTCGAAAGGCGGTCACGCAAACAAAGTGATCTTCCTATCGGCAGATGCGTTCGGCGTGTTACCTCCAGTTTCAAAACTAACGCCTGAGCAAACTAAGTACCACTTCTTGTCTGGCTTTACCGCTAAGCTAGCAGGTACAGAGCGTGGCATCACTGAGCCGACACCAACGTTCTCTGCGTGTTTTGGTGCAGCGTTCCTAACCCTACACCCAACTAAGTACGCTGAAGTGCTAGTGAAACGTATGGAAGCAGCAGGTGCAGAAGCTTACCTAGTCAACACCGGCTGGAACGGCAGCGGCAAACGTATCTCCATCCAAGATACACGCGGCATCATTGATGCAATCCTTGATGGCTCTATTGAAGATGCGAAAACCAAACACATTCCAATCTTCAACCTAGAAGTACCAACTTCACTTCCAGGCGTCGATCCAAGCATCCTTGATCCTCGTGATACCTACGTTGACCCACTACAATGGGAAAGCAAAGCGAAAGACTTGGCAGAGCGCTTCATCAACAACTTTGATAAGTACACTGACAACGCAGAAGGTAAATCACTAGTGGCAGCAGGTCCTCAGCTGGATTAAGCCACTCACTAGACCTTAGTGACCTAGCTACAAAAACAATCTTCAAGCCCCTCTTTTGAGGGGCTTTTTATTGAATCCAGCCCAAGATTGATACAAGCTTAAGCCTATCTAAGTAATTCAATATTCACTTACTCCAATTTATGTACAGGTTTGGGCAGGGATGAAAACAGCAAGTCGAGTTCTACTTCTAATACTCATACTGGCGATCGCCGTTCCGGCCGTCTTTGTAGGCATGCTGACCACCTCGCATTCTCGCCAAACGTGGAATCTGTTTTCCGATTTAGTCGATTTGCCACTGCAAGCGGATAACGTTCAATACGAGTTTCCTTACCACCTCACCCTCAATGGCGTGGCAACCAAACAACAAAATCTCCCCTTCATTGAGCAAGTCGATCTCTGGCTGAACCCGGATGTTCGTCGCGATGGAAAATGGATTTTCGACAGTTTGCTGATTGATGGGTTGAGTCTACAGCAAGGTATGCCAACACTGCCCGCGCTGGGCAATGTTTACTTCCACCAAATCGCCTTGAAGAACATCGATTACGCCGATGATGCATTCAGCATTACGGGGTTAGATGTGCAAATCCAAGATCCAATATGGTCGAGCGACACTCAGCAAGTGCCATACGGTGAGATTCAGCTCTCTGCCGAACAATTGCATTGGAATGGCGAAGCCTTTGATAAATTACTCATCGACGTGGATTACAAAGCGCAAGACAGCACCCTTTACGGCGCCTCATTTAACTGGCGTGGCAGCGAAGTATCGGGTCAAGGCGAACAATACCCACAAGGTTGGTCAATCATAAACATGACCGTCGATAAACTAAAAATCGACAACCTACAGCTACAATCTTTGCTTGCTAAGCCTTGGCAGGCCCTGCCCGTTCATATCAGCCATATCAACAGTCTCGATCTGTTAAATGCAGATATCGAATACGGAGATTGGCATTGGCAAAACCTAGAGCTATCGCTAGAAAACGCCTCCTTACCGTTGTCACTGTGGGGGACCACTGCGCAGCTTTCTCTGCAAGCTGATAGCGTCAGTTTTCAAGATCAAACTGCGATTGAACCTCGCTTAAATGCCACGCTCAAGTCAGGTTCGATTCAACTGAAAGAACTGAGTTTGGATTGGCAACAAGGTCGTGTGCAGGTATCTGGTGAGTTTGAGCCTGAGCATTGGAAAATCAACAACGCGACTATCAGTGGATTGAAATGGGCGATCCAACCAGATGACAAGGTGGACTGGTGGCAAAAAGCCACGGAGAGGCTCCAGCAAGTCGATGTGAAGAAGTTAGAGATAGAACGCAGCCAAGTTATCCAGTTATCCAAACAGCCTTACTGGCAGCTTTCTGGCTTGAATTTGGAAGGTGACCAGCTCGAAGTAAAGCACAACAACGGTCATTGGGGCATTTGGAGTGGCAAGCTTGATGCCAGCGTGGTAAACGCGAGTTACGACCAAGTCATCACATCACACGCTGCGATTACAACACAAAGTGACGATGGACTCTGGCAGTTAACGCGTTTGTTTGCACCTCTGGAGCAAGGCTATATTGAAGGCTTAGGTCAAATCGACCTCAGTACCACCAGCCAACCTTGGACGCTTAACCTCAATGCGGATGGAATCCATCTGCTGTTGCTTCATCCCTACTTACCAACAGCACTCGCGGTCAATGGCTTCTCCGATTTAAGCCTCGATTTAAAAGGCTTGGCGGGTGATCAAAATATGCTTGCTTACAGCTTGTCGGGAGAAGTGGAAGCTAACCTACGCGATACCACCTTGAAGTCACAAGCGGATGATTCACTCAAGGCGATCACCTTCAGCCCATTACGTTTACGCGCTCAGCGTGGTGAAGTGAAACTTCAACCAGTAACCATTTCAGGCAAGGCTATTTCGGGTAACTTGTCTGGTGAATTTGATATGGCAAACAACCCGCTTTCTGGCGTGATTTATCAACTCAAAGACACGTGTGGAGTGATTAAAGGTGATGTGCTGAGTGGCGAAATCGAAACAAATGAGTGCCAACATAAGCCAAAACAGAAAGAGCAAACGGAGCCAGAACAAAGCACTCCCGAACCAAGCAAGGTCACGCACAATGCGGCAATCAACTTAGAACAGCATGAAGAAGAGCTAAGTGAGGAAGTGATGGAGGAAGAAGAGCCAACCGCAACATCACATTCCGAAGAGCAGCTTATCTCTGCCCCAGAGGTCTCAGCGAACGACTCGATTAACGAAGAAGCGTCTCCTGAAGAACACAATACTTCGGAGGCGAACCATTCAGCGACGGAACAAGGCGCATCAGCTAACCAAGATGCGCCACAAGAAACACCAGCCCCCGCCCCACTAACAGCTAAGTAGCTGAGAGTAATTCGGCAACAGCATGTACGTGCCGACAAAATCAACCGCTGGTACGTCTCCACTGTAAATCACCACATGGATAACAATACGCGCTTTACGCCCTGATGCGAGCCTGTCCAAATCACCACTAATGCCATCGAGCGAGGTACTCGCTACTGGGTTCTGCTCGACCGGATGACGATAACGAATTGAACTGTCTGCTAATACGATGTCACCGTGCAAACCACGCTCTTTCATCAACAGCCACGTCATGCCCCACCCAGTCAGTGTCGCCAGAGTAAAAGCAGAGCCCGCAAACATGGTATTGTGTGGATTCAAGTTTGGGTTAAGCTGCGCGCTACACTCAAACTGGTAACCTGTGTATTGGTTGATTTTGATCCCCATTTTATCCGCGATCGGGATCTGCGCTTCCCAACGCTGTTGCAACTCGGTACACCAATCAGGGCGACGTAGCACATCCGCCATTGGGTCAAGCTGTTTAACCATTTGTTGGTGACGCACGGGACCACGTTCATCGGTAAGCTCACCGCGACGCTCAAAACCATTCTTCTCATAGAAGGCAATCGCGTCTTCACGGGCATTACACACCAGACGCTTCGCCCCTTCTTGCCGAGCTAACGACTCAAGCGCCACCAGCACTAATGAGCCCATGCCTTTGCTGCGACGGTTGTTCTTCACCGCCATATAGCGGATCTGGCCATCGTTATCTGGGGTAATGTACAACCGACCAATCGCCATCGGACGACCACGACTGTCGGTAATCATGCGGTGATGGCTCATGCCATCGTACTCATCACGCTCGGAGCCTACAGGCATACGCCAAGGTTCGCGTAGCAACTGCCAACGAAATTGATAGTACTTGTTGAGCTGATTTTCTGTTTTTGGAGTTATGAGTTTGAACATATCAATCCTTTGAAAGTACAAATCAAATGAAAGCCTTAGGAGAAAATACCCAAGCAAATTCAATTTACTTGGGCTTAAAGCTTAGACCATGATGTTGTGGTTGCCAGATTAGACCTGTAGCCAAAAAGTCACTGGACCGTCATTAATTAATGACACTTTCATATCCGCCGCGAAGCGACCGCGTTGTGTTGGCAGTTCTTGCTCACACAAGTCCGAGAAGTAGTCATACAGACGTTCTGCATCCGCAGGATGCGCGCCGCGAGAAAAACCTGCGCGAGTGCCCTTTTTAGTATCCGCTGGTAACGTAAATTGAGACACCACCAAAACCTGACCGTTCACTTGTTTGACGTTGAGGTTCATTTTGCCTTCGTCGTCTTCAAATACACGATAAGTGGTTACGCGCTCCATCAAACGTTTTGCTTTTGCTTCATCATCGTCCTTCTCTACACCAAGTAGGACAAGTAGACCTTGGTCGATTTCACCGACAACTTCACCTTCTACACGAACGGCGGCTTCACTGACTCGTTGAATTAGCGCTATCACGACTCTCGCTTCCTTCATCTGTTAATTGTAATTCAGCGGTCGAGTGTATCATTTCTAAGTCGTCACTCCAGTGCTCTCTTTCACCCAAAGCGGCCGTGACTTCCGCACCAATGAGCACAATCAACCAGCACAAATACACCCACACAAACAGAATCGGAATCGCAGCAAGTGCGCCATAAATTAATTGGTAAGAAGGGAATTGAGTAATGTAGAAAGCAAAGCCCTTCTTACTCAATTCAAACAACACCGCGGCGATGGCTGCACCAATAGCACCGTGGGACAGATAAACCTTCTTGTTTGGCACTAAGAAGTACAGCCCCATGAATGCGAAGAATGACAGCAGCAGAGGCAGCCAGCGCAAAAACAGGTTATAAGCGCCCGACAAGGTTTCGTTTTCAATCAGCTTAAGCGATGTTACGTAAGAGGTTGCGGCAATACTCGCGCCGACCAGAATCGGACCAAGGGTCAACACCATCCAGTACATAGAAAATGAGAATACTGGGCGACGTTTGTCTTTCACTCGCCAAATGTAGTTTAAGTTTTTGTCGATGTTGGAAATCAGCATCAAGGCAGCAACAAACAAGAATGCACCACCCACGGCGGTCATCTTGCCTGTGTTCGATACAAACTCTTGCAATGCGGTTCTTACCGCATCACCAGAAGCGGGGACGAAGTTATCAATGATATACCCTTGCAAGGTTTCGCCCACATTCTCAAATACCGGAAACTTCGACAATATCGACAGCAATACCGTCAACATCGGCACAATAGACAACAAAGTGATGTAAGCTAAATAGCCTGCGTTAACATTGACGCGATCGTGCGTCATGCGCTTGAGCAAATATTGGAAAAACGCGACGCTCCCCGGCACGAGCTTGCTCAATCTCACCTTGTAACTCTCTGATAACTGGTTCATAGTTCATCCCATAAATTAGCGTCGAGGACATAAGAATGCCTTATTTATTAGCAATTGTACTATCAATTTTCACTTTGACAGGATGTCAATCCGCATATTATTCAGCAATGGAGCAAGTGGGATACCACAAACGCGACATTATGGTTGACCGCGTGGAAGACGCCAAAGAGTCTCAACAAGATGCACAAGAAGAATTTACCAGTGCGCTAGAAGCCCTTTCGGCACTGACCAACTTTGATGGCGGTGAGCTAGAAAGCGTCTACAACAACATTAACGACAAATACGAAGACAGCGAAAAAGCGGCGCAAGATGTGCGCGACCGTATTGCTGCAATTGAAGATGTGTCGGATGCACTATTTGAAGAGTGGCAAGGTGAGCTAGACCTGTATACTAGCGCCAAACTGCGTCGCTCTAGCGAACAAAAGCTGCGTGAAACCAAAGCCTCTTACAAGAGTATGCTAAGCGCGATGAAGCGTGCAGAAGACAAGATGACGCCAGTGTTGAATACGCTGCGTGACAACACGCTTTACCTCAAGCATAACTTGAACGCGAGCGCGATCGGCTCACTGAAAGGCGAGTTCTCTAGCCTAGAGAAAGACATTCAATACGCAATTAAGCAAATGAATGCCGCGATTGCTGAATCAGACAAGTTCTTGCAACAGCTGAATCAAAAGTAATTCGATAAAGCCTCCTCCTCGTGAGGAGGTTTTGCTATCTGGCGACCAAACTCAGTTCTTCGCTAAGTGAGCTGAATACCGACCGAGCTCTAATCACCTTCCTCACCTTCTACCTCGACCACTAAGCCCATTACTTGTCGAACAAACGCCACTCGTTCTTCCACACTTCCCCATGGTACTTCGACTACTTCGTAACCCAATTCCGCATAGGTATCGACTAGAGTTTGATGGATTTGTAGCGCTTCTTCAAAGCTGTGTGGGCGCACATCATCTTGAACATAGATAGAGGCCTCTGGTCGACAAGTGAGCACCTTACTTTGGTACCCAGCACTCTCAATCAAGAAGGCTTGCTCAACAGGACAACCTCCAACTTGTAGGTATGCCACGATGTCTGGGATAGCACGGTCAACGAAGGCAACCTCATGACTCAGTGCGTCTTGCTTTTGCTTACCCATCAACTCAAGGCATAAGTTAGCGAACTCAGGTAGGTTAGTCCAAGGCAAGACACCGTTATCCAGCTGGCTTTGCTGTTCAATCAAGGTGCGAGAGCCCTCAGCAAAGGTGGCATAGCCCAACCCACCTAACGCATTCAGTAACGTGGTTTTACCCGCCCCAGGACCACCCGTAATCACGATTGGCTGCATAGCCTTATTCCTTTAGATACAAAAAGCCCCGAGCATGACTCGGGGCTTGTTCTTAATCGAATCCGTTACAGCAGATTATTTTGCTGCACGTGAAGCACGTTTACGATCGCTTTCCGTTAGGAATTTCTTACGGATACGGATGCTTTCAGGTGTTACTTCTACTAGTTCGTCATCATCGATGAACTCTAGTGCTTGCTCAAGAGTCATCTTGATTGGCGGAGTAAGAACCTGTGCGTCATCTGTACCAGATGCACGAACGTTAGTCAGCTGCTTACCTTTCAGTGCGTTTACTGTTAGGTCGTTGTCGCGGCTGTGGATACCGATAACCATGCCTTCGTAAACTTCAACACCGTGACCGATGAATAGACGACCACGTTCTTGTAGGTTAAACAGTGCGTTTGTTAGCGCTTTACCCATCGCGTTCGCGATTAGTACACCGTTAACACGTTGACCGATGTTACCGCCTTTGTGTGGGCCGTAGTGGTCAAATGTATGGTATAGAAGACCAGAACCTGAAGTCAGTGTCATGAACTCAGTTTGGAAACCGATCAGACCACGTGATGGCATTTCGAAGTCCATACGTACACGGCCTTTACCATCTGGAGACATGTCTTTCAGCTCACCTTTACGTAGGCCGATGTTCTCCATGATGCCGCCTTGGTGCTCTTCCATAACGTCGATCGTTACAGTCTCGAACGGTTCCATTAGCTGACCATCTTCTTCTTTGATGATTACTTCTGGACGAGATACAGCAAGCTCGAAGCCTTCACGACGCATGTTTTCGATCAGGATAGATAGGTGAAGTTCACCACGGCCTGATACGCGGAATTTGTCTGGATCGTCTGTTTGCTCAACACGTAGTGCAACGTTGTGTACCAGTTCCTTCTCTAGACGCTCAAGGATGTTACGTGAAGTTACGAACTTACCTTCTTTACCAGCGAATGGAGACGTGTTTACTTGGAACGTCATCGTTACTGTTGGTTCATCAACAGATAGCGGTGGTAGTGCTTCAACTTGGTTTTGTGCACAGATAGTGTCAGAGATTTTTAGCTCGCCAAGACCAGTGATTGCAATGATATCACCCGCATTCGCTTGCTCAACTTCGTGACGCTCTAGGCCTAGGTAGCCCATTACTGTACCTACTTTACCGTTGCGAGTCTTACCGTCAGCACCGATAACCGTTACTTGTTGGTTTGGCTTAACGCTACCACGAGTTACACGTGCAACACCGATAACACCAACGTAAGAGCTGTAATCTAGCTGAGAAACTTGCATCTGTAGAGGACCGTCTAGGTCAACTTGAGGTGCAGTTACTTCTTCAACGATAGTTTGGAACAGTGGTTCCATGTTCTCGCCAGTTTCGCCTTCTTCTAGCGCAGCCCAACCGTTAAGTGCTGACGCGTAAACAACTTTAAAGTCTAGCTGTTCGTCAGTTGCACCTAGGTTGTCGAATAGGTCGAATACTTGATCCATAACCCAATCAGGACGTGCACCAGGGCGGTCAATCTTGTTGATTACAACGATTGGCTTAAGGCCGTGAGCAAATGCTTTTTGCGTTACGAAACGCGTTTGTGGCATTGGGCCATCAACTGCGTCAACGATAAGTAGTACTGAATCTACCATCGACATGATACGTTCTACTTCACCACCGAAGTCCGCGTGTCCCGGAGTATCTACGATGTTGATGCGGTAGTCATTCCAGTTAATTGCTGTGTTTTTAGCAAGAATGGTAATGCCACGCTCTTTCTCAATGTCGTTCGAGTCCATGACTCGCTCTTCAGCTTCACCGCGAGACTCTAGCGTGCCTGATTGTTGTAGCAGCTTGTCAACCAACGTTGTTTTACCGTGGTCAACGTGCGCGATAATCGCGATATTTCTTAATTTATCAATCTGTGGAGTAGCCATGGATATTGATTCACTTAGATAGATGAAATGCCCCCATGCCGAGAACGGGTGCTCTCTGGCGACATTTGCTGATTAAAAAAACGGCCATAATGTACCAGATTTTAGCAAAAAGCCTAGAAATATGTGATCTACTCCTTAGCTTTTATAGCAAATTTACGCTTAGCGCCCACTTTCTCTCGCCCAGCGAATTGATTCAACGCAATTTTATTCCAATCGTTGCTTATTAGAAATTGACTCTTGCTCAAAAACTGGGCTAGATAAGCAACATGGTTGTCACATTGTGGTGCAATAATAAAAATATGCACCATTACAGTGCAGCCAAAGATCATTTTGGTGCAATCGTTTGCACCAAACTAGTATCTAAAAACATAATTCCTTGAAATTAATGGAATAATTTTTTTGGCACGGTTTTGGCTTTAGAGAAAACAGCATCGATTAATAAAATGTCAAATAAATTAATCAATGCTGGATTTAATCAATTTTTCATAAATCGAGCTTTTACCGCTTTATTAACACTGGAGGTTATCCAAGATGTCAGTAGAAAACGTTTTATCACTGATCCAAGAAAACGAAGTTAAGTTTGTTGACCTACGCTTCACTGATACAAAAGGTAAAGAGCAGCACATCTCTATCCCTGCTCACCAAATCGACGCAGACTTCTTCGAAGAAGGTAAAATGTTCGATGGTTCATCAGTTGCTGGCTGGAAAGGCATTAACGAATCAGACATGGTTATGATGCCAGACGCATCTTCTGCAGTGCTTGACCCATTCACTGAAGATGCAACGCTAAACATCCGTTGTGACATCCTTGAGCCTGCAACAATGCAAGGCTACGACCGCGACCCTCGCTCTATCGCTAAGCGTGCTGAAGACTTCATGCGTTCTACTGGTATTGCAGATACTGTTCTTATCGGTCCTGAGCCAGAGTTCTTCCTATTTGACGACGTTAAGTTCGCGACTGACATGTCTGGTTCTTTCTTTAAGATTGACGACGTAGAAGCAGCGTGGAACACAGGTTCTGATTACGAAGAAGGTAACAAAGGTCACCGTCCAGGCGTTAAAGGTGGTTACTTCCCAGTAGCTCCAGTAGATTCATCTCAAGACATCCGTTCTGCTATGTGTCTAGTAATGGAAGAGATGGGCCTAGTTGTTGAAGCGCACCACCACGAAGTAGCAACTGCGGGTCAAAACGAAATCGCTACTCGCTTTAACACGCTAACAACCAAAGCTGACGAAATCCAAATCTACAAGTACGTTGTACACAACGTTGCTCACGCGTTTGGTAAGACAGCGACATTCATGCCTAAGCCACTAGTTGGTGACAACGGTAGCGGTATGCACGTTCACCAATCTCTAGCAAAAGACGGTGTAAACCTATTTGCTGGTGACAAGTACGGCGGCCTATCTGAAACTGCACTTTACTACATCGGCGGTATCATCAAGCACGCTCGCGCAATCAACGCATTTGCTAACCCATCAACTAACTCGTACAAGCGTCTTGTACCAGGCTTCGAAGCACCAGTTATGCTAGCTTACTCAGCACGTAACCGTTCTGCTTCTATCCGTATCCCAGTGGTACCAAGCCCTAAAGCGCGTCGTATCGAAGTTCGTTTTGGTGACCCAGCGGCTAACCCATACCTAGCGTTCGCAGCAATGCTAATGGCTGGTCTTGACGGTATTAAGAACAAGATCCACCCAGGCGAAGCGATGGATAAAGACCTTTACGACCTACCAGCTGAAGAAGCAGCAGAAATCCCAACTGTTGCATACTCACTGAAAGATGCTCTAGAAGAACTAGATGCTGACCGTGAGTTCCTAACAGCAGGCGGCGTATTCTCTGATGACTTCATCGATTCTTACATCGGCCTTAAGTCTCAAGATGTAGAGAAAGTAAACATGACAACTCACCCACTTGAGTTCGAACTTTACTACTCTGTATAAGGTCTCAACTGTGTAAAATGTAAACACAGAAACAAAATATTAGGCTCGCCTCGCAGGCGGGCCTTTTTTGTATTCGCTCGCCCTATATGGGCGTTTAACATGGAGGGATAACAAAAATACGCTCAAACTCTTTTACTTGATAAGTCAAAGAGCTAAGCAATCCAAACGTGAAATCATCTATCAAAAGAAGGTGAGCAATGAAAGTTCAGCTTTTACCATCGCTATGCGCCTTAAGTGGCTTACTGATCGCCACAACAGTCTCTGCTCAAGTCGCTTACACTTGGGTCGATAAAGACGGCGTTGTGCATTTTAGCGATACTCCAAACCAAGGCGCAAAAGCCATCTCGCTACCTAATCTAGAATCCAGTGCGCCAGCACCAAAAGTAGAAAGTACCGAGTCTCTGGCACCACAAGCAAAAACGACATCAGAGCCCACAACAGATGAGCAAACAAAGGCAGAAAAGCCACTGCCTCTTTCCCTTTCTATGCTCACGCCACAGCATGATGAAACCATTCGCAGCAACCCTGGCGCTATCAATATCCAACTCGAAGCCAACCGTAAATTGGGGATTGGCGAGCAGTTGCAACTCTTCCTTGATGGTAAGCCATATGGGGCGCCACAAAGCCGTTTAACTTGGCAATTGAAGAACATCGATCGTGGTACACACACCCTTGCGGTACAAGCCAAAAGAAGCGGCAAGCTTATTGCATCTACTAGCCCTATAACGGTGCATTTACATAGAGCGAGTATCAAGCCGACCATTAAAGGGGCAAAGTAGAATATTAAGTGAAAAAACCGCACTCTGATGGCGCTTTTCACTTTTTCTTCTTAGGTTTATTCGCCATACTTACGTTCTATTGCACCAATATAGTGCAGCGCACAAATACAACGCAAACAAGGACGTAATGTGGATACCAGTCTCTCCAGTGCCATTCTCAACAACATGGTGACAGCAACGCTGATTCTCGATGATGGATTAGCCGTTCGCTACGCCAACCCTGCGGCTGAGTTATTGTTCTCACAAAGCGCCAAGCGTATTGTCGAGCAGTCGTTGTCTCAGCTGATTCAGCATGCGTCATTGGATCTCGCGCTGCTCACTCAGCCATTGCAGAGCGGACAAAGTATCACTGACAGTGACGTGACCTTTGTGGTTGATGGCCGCCCTTTGATGCTGGAAGTGACTGTCAGCCCGATCACATGGCAGAAGCAGTTAATGCTGCTGGTTGAGATGCGCAAAATTGATCAGCAACGCCGACTCACTCAAGAGCTTAACCAACATGCCCAACAACAGGCGGCGAAGCTTTTAGTGCGTGGTTTGGCGCATGAAATTAAAAACCCACTTGGCGGTTTACGCGGCGCAGCACAGTTACTGGAGAAAATGCTGCCCGATCCTTCTTTGACGGAATACACCCACATCATCATTGAACAAGCCGACCGCTTGAGGGCACTCGTCGATCGCTTGCTAGGGCCTCAAAAACCGGGCAAAAAGACCCAAGAGAACCTACACCAAGTGCTTGAAAAGGTGCGTCAATTGGTGGAGTTAGAATCGCAGCATTCGGTTGTGATTGAGCGTGATTACGACCCGAGCTTGCCAGAGATCTTGATGGACGCTGACCAAATCGAGCAGGCGATGCTCAACATTGTTAGCAATGCAGCGCAAATCCTCTCTCACCAAGAGCACGGCAAAATAACCATACGCACCAGAACGGTGCATCAAGCCAACATTCATGGCCAGCGTTGCAAACTCGCGGCTCGTGTCGAGATCACCGACAACGGTCCGGGCATTCCACCCGAGTTACAAGACACCCTCTTCTACCCGATGGTCAGTGGCCGTGAGGGCGGCACAGGACTTGGGCTGTCAATTTCCCAAAATTTGATCGACCAGCATAGCGGCAAGATTGATGTCGAGAGCTGGCCGGGTCACACCACTTTTACGATTTATTTGCCAATCTGACTTGATTGAAAGGCTATTCAATTCGTCAGTTTTTAGGCTTTTGCTGCAAGGATTTATTACATGAGTAAAGGATATGTTTGGGTCGTCGACGACGACAGTTCAATTCGCTGGGTAATGGAGAAAACCCTCTCCTCTGCCAACATCAAATGCGAAACCTATGCGGATGGGGAAAGCGTGTTAATGGCGCTAGAGCGCGAAGTACCAGACGTTTTGGTTTCAGACATTCGCATGCCGGGTATCGATGGCTTAGAGCTACTCAAACAAGTTCAACGTGACTACCCAGACCTACCCGTGATCATCATGACAGCACATTCCGATTTGGATGCGGCGGTGAACGCTTACCAAAAAGGTGCCTTTGAATATTTGCCTAAGCCGTTTGATATTGATGAAACACTAACGCTGGTAGAGCGTGCGATAGCCCATAGCCAAGAGAATAAGCGTGAGCAACTTCTGCCAGACGACATCCCAACCGATACGCCTGAAATCATTGGTGAAGCACCAGCGATGCAAGAAGTGTTTCGCGCCATCGGTCGCTTATCGCGTTCTTCTATTTCCGTTCTAATCAACGGTGAGTCTGGTACCGGTAAAGAGTTAGTTGCTCATGCCTTACACCGCCACAGCCCGCGCGCCAACAAACCTTTTATTGCCCTCAATATGGCAGCAATCCCGAAAGACTTGATTGAATCGGAACTGTTTGGTCATGAGAAGGGGGCGTTTACTGGAGCGAATAGCGTCCGTCAAGGTCGTTTTGAGCAGGCCAATGGTGGCACCCTGTTTTTGGACGAAATCGGTGACATGCCGCTAGACATCCAAACTCGTTTGCTACGTGTTTTGGCGGACGGTCAGTTCTACCGCGTCGGCGGCCACTCTCCAATTCGTGTCGACGTACGTATTGTTGCAGCCACCCACCAAAACCTTGAAAAATTGGTTCACGAAGGCGATTTCCGTGAGGATTTATTCCACCGCTTGAATGTCATTCGTGTTCAGATCCCTGCACTAAGAGAACGTAAGCAAGACATAGAGAAGCTAACACAACACTTCCTCGTTCGAGCGGCGGATGAACTCGGTGTTGAAACCAAAACCCTGCACCCTTCTTCGGTGGAGATTTTGAACCGCCTTGACTGGCCAGGTAACGTGCGTCAACTGGAAAACATCTGTCGTTGGCTGACCGTTATGGCAAGCGGCAGTGAAGTCTTGCCAAGTGATTTACCCGCAGAGTTGCTGGAAGAGAAGAAAATCGCCACGGAAACCACCAGCGGCAGCTGGCAAGATCAATTAGCAGATTGGGCTCGCCAAGCCTTAGAAGCTGGAGATAAAGAGCTGCTTTCCTACGCATTACCTGAGTTTGAACGCATTTTATTGGAAGCTGCGTTAGAACACACTAAAGGTCACAAGCAAGATGCCGCTAAAGTACTAGGATGGGGACGCAATACCCTAACCCGAAAATTGAAAGAATTGTACTGATCTCGAACGGATACGAGTTTGGATAATGGTTATCAAGCGCACAATTTTTCCCTCGCTTGATAACCTAAGTGTCAGTACAATTATGGTACGACACCCCTTATGTGACTAGGCAATGTCAAACGCGACGACTCAAATTACACTACGTACTGCTGTTCTCATCCCTTTCGTGATGATTTTTCTGCTGGCTATCGGTGTGATTGTCTACGTCCAAAAACAGAGCTATGAGGAAGTTGTCACCGACATCAGTGACAAGCAACTTTCAGTATTGACTGAAAGTGTTCACGACCACCTCAATGACTACCTGCGTAAACCTTTCACCGCAGTCAATGCGCTGGGGCACAACGTTAGCTACCACAACTTATATCATCCTAACGACACCAAAGATATCCAAGCTTATTTGTTGAGTGCATTTAAAGATTTGTACCACTCAATACCGCAGCTGGATGTGATTGCATTTGGATCTGAATCCGGTGACTTTACCGGCTTCCGACGCGAAGCGGGTGACAGCTACACGCTGATGGTTCAAGACCATCGTACTGATGGTAATTTGGTTATTTACGGCAGTGAAGACGTCAGTGATGATATTCGTACTGTGATCGCTCCGTACGACCCTCGCACCCGCCCTTGGTATCAGCCCGTCGCTCAAGACCACAGAGCCCGTTGGTCACCGATTTACGCCAATGCCGATGAGCGCCAAGACATCACCCTTTCGGCCATGACTCCCATTTACGAGCTGAATGAGTTTGCAGGAGTCCTCGTTACCGACATTCGCATCAACACCTTTAACTTGTTCTTACAAGATCTCAAGCGAGACACCAGTGCATCCGTTTACATCATGGATCAGGAACACCGCTTAGTGGCGCATTCAGGGCAAGGCAGTGTGATTTCTTGGGGAACAAAGTTCTCAGAAAAGGGACAGCGTTTGCTGGCTTCGGAAAGTGCAGATCCTATCATCCAAATGAGCGCGTCTCGCCTAATGGGCCAAGACCTCAGCCACAGCGACAAACCTTACACATTCGAGTTCGACTTCAACGGTCAGCGCACCTTTAGTCGTATCACGCCATATCATGACGCCAATGGCTTAACTTGGTTTATTGGCACTTCGGTTTCTGAAACCGATCTACTCGGTAACCTACCCAATAGCCAACAGAAAAGTTGGATGGTCGGGGCCTTGGTGAGCTTATTTGGTATTGGGATTAGCCTACTGATATTCAATCGCGTTACTCGCCCTATCAATGCCACGGCAACAGCGGCGCAGCACTTAGCCAAAGGGGATTGGAATAGCTCCATGCCTCGCCCAGGTTACGTGTACGAAACGACGGTGTTAGTACAAGCATTTAATGAAATGGCCAGCAACCTAAAAGCTTCATTCAAAGCGCTTCGCGAGCAACTCGAATTTGACTCCTTAACGCGCTTATACAGCCGACAAGGTTTAATTGAAGTAAGTGAAACCTTGACTCATTCAGGCCAAAGCAGCTTGTACCTTATCGGGATCAACAAATTTAGAGATATCAATGACAGCATCGGCCATCACAATGGTGATCAACTGCTGGTCCACATCGCTGAGCGCCTAAAACAGCAGCTGCAAGATGAAGCGATTCTAGCTCGAATCGGCGGTGATGAGTTTGCGGTATTTATGCCAAACACACACGACGATGAAGAGATACGCTCGACAGAACGACGCCTACAACAGTTGCTCGCAGCTCCGTTTATGCTCGACGGAGAAACCGTGGTGGTAAAGATCTCTATCGGCGTCGTGCGTACGCAAGCTTCGCAAAGCATGCCGCTCTGGTTACGTAACGCAAGTATTGCTCTGAGCTCTGCCAAGCAAGACTCGCGCACCAGCGTGTGTCACTACAGTCCAGAGATGGCGAGTGCATCTAAGTTCCGGACACAAATGCTGGCGAAGATTCAAACGGGTATTGATAATCATGAATTCGTTCCTTTCTACCAACCAATTATTGACCTTGAGAGCGGCAATATTTGTGGTGCAGAAGCGCTCGCACGCTGGCACAGTGAATCCGGTATGATTTCCCCATTGGACTTCATTCCTATCGCTGAAGAAAATGGCATGATCAAAGCGATTGGCAAACAAATCCTACTTCAAGCTTGCCGTGACACACGTAAAGCCATCGATAGTAAGCAATGGCCTGAAGACTTCCAGCTACACGTCAATGTGTCCGTTCATCAGTTATCGAGCCCTAACTTCGTCGAATCTGTCGCGAAAGTACTGCTTAAAACAGGTCTATCGGCAACCAACGTAACATTAGAGATCACCGAGTCGCGTATCATTGATAGCGCACCAACCACGCTAGATAACTTAATCAAGCTCAGAGAGATGGGGCTGGGTATTGGGATTGACGATTTCGGTACGGGTTACTCGTCACTCGCCTACTTGCATGCTCTGCCATTCACCTGTTTGAAGATAGATCGCACCTTCATTAACCGTCTGACCAAAGAGAATCTCGACAGCTCAGTGGTAGCGGCGATCATCAACATCACGAAAGGTATGAAAGCGAATGTGGTCGCGGAAGGAGTAGAAACCGCAGTACAAGCACAACTGCTCCGTTCACTTGGCTGTGACCAAGTTCAAGGCTTCTACTATAGCCGCCCGATGGCGATGGAAGAATGGCCAACACATTTGGTTAACATGAAGTAGAAAACAGCTGAAATCGTTGATTTCCTAGTCATCGTCTACTGACAATCTACCTAACTGTTATTTATACTTAACTGCAAATCTTCCCCATGTATTGTCATTGATAATGTTTGGGCTGAGTTCCTGTTCACAACAAACAACCCGGATCGACATAATGATAACTAAGAATCTTCCCCTAACTGATTTGCACCGTCACCTTGACGGCAACATTCGCACTAAGACTATTCTTGAGCTTGGCCAGCAATTTGGTATTGCTCTACCAGCTTACGATATCGAGTCGCTAACACCACACGTTCAAATTGTTGAAGCTGAGCCATCTCTTGTTGCTTTCCTTTCTAAGCTTGATTGGGGCGTGGCAGTGTTGGGCGATCTAGACGCATGTCGCCGCGTAGCTTACGAAAACGTAGAAGATGCACTGAACGCACAAATCGACTACGCTGAACTTCGCTTCTCACCTTACTACATGGCAATGAAACACAAATTACCTGTAGCAGGTGTGGTAGAAGCCGTGGTTGATGGCGTACAAGCGGGTATGCGTGATTTCGGCATCAAGGCAAACCTAATCGGTATCATGAGCCGTACTTTCGGCACTGACGCTTGTCAGCAAGAGCTGGATGCGATTCTTAGTCAGAAAGACCACATGGTTGCCGTTGACCTAGCTGGTGATGAACTTGGTCAACCGGGTGATCGTTTTGTGTCTCACTTCAAACAAGTTCGCGACGCAGGCCTGAACGTGACCGTACACGCTGGTGAAGCGGCGGGGGCAGAGAGCATGTGGCAAGCAATTCAAGAGCTTGGTGCAACACGTATCGGCCACGGTGTGAAAGCAATCCACGATCCTAAACTGATGGACTACCTTGCAGAAAACCGCATTGGTATTGAATCGTGCCTAACGTCAAACTTCCAAACCAGTACAGTTGAATCACTAGCTAACCACCCTCTTAAGCAATTCCTTGAGCACGGTGTACTTGCATGTCTGAACACGGACGATCCAGCGGTGGAAGGTATTGAACTGCCATACGAATACGAAGTGGCGGCACCAGCAGCAGGCCTGACTCAAGAGCAAATTCGCCAAGCACAAATCAACGGTCTAGACATCGCTTTCCTATCAGATGCAGAGAAAAATGAACTGAAAGAAAAAGTGAAAGATCGCGTATAATTGCCGCGAAAGGTATAAAAATGCCAGCATCTGCTGGCATTTTTTGTATCCGAAATCTGCAAGAGATTAAATCACGCGAGAGAATTGTTGCTGACGCGCTTTCGCTCGTAGGTACTTATCAAAGCACATACAGATGTTACGAATCAGAAGGCGGCCACGCAGTGTTACGCGAATTTCATTGTCATCCACTTCCACCAATTCATCATTGATGAAGGTTTGCAGTAGGCCTAAATCTTCTTTGAAATATTGCTCGAACTTCACGCCGAACTCAGACTCAATCGACTTCTTATCCAGCTTGAAGTTACAGATAAGCTGTTTGATCACTTCACGGCGCAATAAGTCATCCGCATCCAGTGACACACCTTTCCACAGCGCGTGGCGAGATTCATTCACCTGTGCGTAATACTTCTTCAATTCTTTCTGGTTTTGCGCGTACGCATCACCAATCATTGAAATCGCCGAAACACCAAAGCCAACCAAGTCGCATTCACCTTGTGTAGTGTAGCCTTGGAAGTTGCGGTGCAAAATGCCTTCACGCTGAGCCACAGCAAGCTCGTCATCAGGCATAGCAAAGTGATCCATACCGATAAATTGGTAGCCAGCGCCCGTTAGCGTTGCGATGGTATCTTGCAGAATCGTCATCTTCTCTTCCGCTTTTGGCAGATCTTCATCTTTAATCTTACGCTGCGCCGCAAACAGTTGTGGCATGTGCGCGTAGTTAAACACCGATAAACGACCCGGCTGCATTTCTAGCACTTGCTCTAGTGTCTTCGCAAAAGATGCCTTGGTCTGCTTCGGCAAGCCGTAAATCAAATCAAGGTTAGTAGAGCGGAAGCCAAGCTCTTTTGCACGAGCAACCATCGCAAAGATAAATTCCTCATCTTGCTCACGGTTCACAAGCTGCTGAACTTCTTTGTTGAAGTCCTGAACACCAATACTTAGGCGGTTAAAGCCTTCACTGCGTAGGTGATCCAGCATAGTGAGCTCAATCTCACGTGGATCAACTTCAATACTGATTTCCGCATCGGCACTGAAAGTGAACTCTTGGCGCAACAAGTCCATCACACGCGTAATCTGCTTCTCAGATAGGAAAGTTGGTGTACCACCACCAAAATGCAATTGAGTCACTTGGCGTTCACCCAATAGTGACGCGCGTTGGCGGATCTCGTGCTCAAGTACATCCAAATATTCGTCAGCTTTGTGCGAATGGCGAGTAATCACTTTATTACAGCCACAGTAGTAGCAAAGCTTATGACAGAACGGAATGTGAACGTACAGAGACAGCGGACGATCTGGGTACTGAGTGCATGCCATATCATAGTCCGAAATGGTAAACGCTTCATGAAACTCCAGTGCTGTCGGGTACGACGTGTAACGCGGACCGGAATAGTTGTACTTATCCAATACCGCTTGATCCCAGACGATTTGCTGTTTCGATTCAGTATGTTGATTCGACATGGTGGTACTTTCCGTAAAATGCGAGGGAGACGAAAGCCGTCCCCCAATATTCAGAAGCCGTTATTCTGCCATACGACGATGACAACTACGGCAGCCACAGGCGGCTTTTTAAGTATAAAACTAAAGAAGTGCTAGCGTGATCACGATACCCCTAATAGTTATAAGGAAACCATTAGGGGCAGCAATTAGATCATCTGAATATTGATTTGGTTATTCAGTGGCTTAACGTTTTTTTGCAACACTTTGAGCTCTTCGATGATCGCGTCTGTTAAGCGCTGTTCTGCTTTATGACGCGTCAGGTTCTGCTGCATACGTTCTTTCTTGGCAAGCTGCTGACGATCTTCGCCACGCGCCATATCTTTCACGACATGGTAAAGCTCTGAAATCGCAGGATATGTGGCGTCAAAATCAACACGGTCTTCACCTTGAACATAGTCCATGATGTTGTAAACACGAATACTGATTTCCGACAAATCACACTGGCCTTGGATGCCCGCCTGACACAAGGTATGCACGTTCTCAAAAATGTTGGCGTTACGCTTATCGATCGCCAATTTTTGATGCTTCAGCTGCAATTCCTTTTGCTTTTTCAATTGAAGCAGAAGGTAACCTGCATAAGAAGCCAGCGCGATAATGATCACTGCACCCGCAATCGCTAATAAGGTTACGTTCATGAATTACTTATCCTTTGTAGTCGTCGAAGTTGATATCGTCGAAGTCTGCTAGCAGATCATCATCGTTACGAGAACCTTTCGCCGCTGGTGCAGTAAAGTCTTCGTCTTCTTCCGGCTCTAGTAGACCCAGTTGATCCATCAGCTTCTCGATGCGATCTAGCTTCTCGTCTACGTATTTTTGTAGACCAGTGCCTAGATTCTCACCCGCTTCGATGCGATCCAACAACACATTCAATTGCGCATCGTTCTCTAGCATCTCCAGCTCTTGCTCTGCAGATAGACGACGCTCTTGTTTGGTCTGCTTCTTCACCGGTTCAACAATCAGAGGGATTTTCTTCTTGCTGCCTAGGCGAGGATCGCGTTTCTGTGCTGCTGCTTGTCTCTTCTGCTCTTCCGCATCAGAGTTACGGCTACCAGTCTTCAAGCCTTTGCGCTTTTTCGCACGCTTGCGTAGACGACCTTCTACATCTGACTCTGTACGGTTACGAGTGACGACAAACTCAGGTGCGCCAGAGGCACCCGGCTTTCTTGATTTCTTTTTACGGCTCATTACTGGGTCTTCCTCAGTAAAATTACATCATTACCAATAAATTCGAGTTCGAGCTTATCCCGCTCTGCTAGGAACTGGAACGTGTCACGGCTAAAGAACACCACGTGTGTAGGATCGTTCTTATAATGCCATGTCCGAAAGGCTTCTACGTCGATGACCATTTTCGTCATCAGGCCTATCCAGCCACCTGGCTTAACTAAATTCAACCATTGCTTCCACACCAAATCTGGGTGGTAGAGGTGTTCGATCACCTCTGTTGCTGTCATGAAGTCATACTGCTTTTCTAACACACAAGTATCTGGGTGATAGTAAAGATCGTACAACGCCATGTTGTACCCCGCTTCTTCTAACATTAAGGAAAGCGTTGGGCCCGGACCACAACCAAAGTCGATTCCGTTCGATTGTGGTGAAATTCGCTCTGAGATTGGATCAGCAATTCTCGCCAAAAAGCGGCGATATCCCATATCTTCAGGATTGTTCTCATGCAGATCATAGTGAGCTTTTTCAGTTTCCGCATCCAAACGTTGATCTGGATTGACGAATACCAAACTGCACTGCTCACACTGAAGATACTCGCGTTGCTTGTCTTCAAAAAAGTGGTGAGTGCGCTGATTCTGGCATAAAGGACAGGTGTGCATGCTGACTTCCTCAAACAGGGATGCGAAACATACCAGAAAGTGGACTCAGATTGGAGTGTTACTGGATACTTTTTCAGCAGTTTTTATTAAAAAAACTTTGATTAGGAAAAATAGATATAAAAAAAGCGACAGTGATACTGTCGCTTTCTGAATGCCACCATTGGTGGCGAAACTGTGTTGCACTCATTTGGTGCACCAAGAATCCTTTTGTTTTTCGAGCTTTCCATGCCAAAAAGTGTTGTTCTTCATCTTCCTGATGAGTTTTGGCTATCCTTTTACTTCCTGTCTACTGAGCTACTTCCTGAGCTTGATCCGTTTCGCTGTCTTAACCGTTAGACGAGACGACCATCCATATCTGATAGGCTCCTTGCCTATCTAAGTCCCTTTTCCGACTACCAAACGTCCTTCGTTTGCGTCCTTGGAGACCTCATATCCATGGTCTAAATTCCTGTGATTCACTCCCTGTGAACAATGTCTACTTTACGGATTGGATAAAAACCAACAAGTCATTGAAAGCAATTATTGATACGAATTTTTCCAGAAAAATAAATAGCTATTTCTATCAACAACTTAAAATAAGGAGAGAGAAATAGTATCGAACAAGTATGGCAAATATCTCACAAAGCCCCGAGCGAACTATCTCTTTACCTTGAATAACCATGTGTGACTGAGATCACTAACGCACCGGACGTTAGCCAATACACTCACCAACAAAAATGCCCCAGCGAGAACGCTAGGGCATATTTGTATAACTGTGCTCGAACTTTGTAGGGGTTTAGTGCAGACCGCCAACGTATTTCGACAGAACTTCGATGTCTTCGTCTGTCATCTTCTTCGCGATGTCACGCATCATGGCATTCATATCGTTACCACGGTTACCATCACGGAACTTCTCTAGCTGAGCTTTGATGTAGTCAGAGTGCTGACCAGAAATTTTAGGGAAACCTGAAAGCTCAGTGCCGTTACCACGAGGGCCGTGACATGCGATACATGCAGTTAGACCACGTTCTGCATCACCAGCGGTGTACAGTACTTTACCTTTCTCAACAACGTCTTCTGGTGTTGAGCTCTCTGAGATTGGTAGAGAGGCGTAGTATGCAGATAGATCAGCGATGTCTTCATCGCTCAGTGGCATTGCCATACCACTCATTACAGGGTCGTAACGACCTTGCTTACCACCACTAGTCATTCCTAGTTTCAGATCTTTTAACTGCTTCTCAAGATACTTAGCGTGTTGGCCTGCAAGTTTCGGGTACATTGCGATTGCACTGTTACCGTCCGCTCCGTGACAGGCGACACAAGTTTGTGATTTTGCTTTACCAGCTTCAATATTACCTTGGGCCCATACTGAGCAACTGGCTAAAAGACTCAAAATTAGCGCTAATTTCTTCATGACATTCCATTATAATTATCAAGCTTCCAGTACCACGGAATGTGAACATACCGCGTACACTCATGGTACAATAGGCGACCTTATGCCGAGCACGGTTATTTTACACAATTTCACAAAAAAGTAATCAATCGACTACACAAAGTCGAGATGGAGTTAACAGTGAGCGTAAAAATTCATTACCAAAACACGCATTTCATCACCAGCGCACCCGATATTCGTCACTTACCTGAGGACGAAGGTGTCGAAATTGCGTTTGCAGGACGCTCAAACGCTGGTAAATCGAGTGCACTTAACCGTCTTACTAACCAAAAAAGCTTAGCGAAGACATCAAAGACACCCGGTCGTACTCAATTGATCAACCTTTTCAAAGTGGAAGAAGGTTGTCACATTGTCGATTTGCCAGGATACGGCTTCGCTCAAGTACCGGTTGAGATGAAGAACAAATGGCAAAAATCATTAGGTGAATACCTACAGAAACGCGAGTGCCTAAAAGGCTTGGTGGTTCTGATGGATATCCGTCACCCAATGAAAGACCTCGATCAACAAATGATTTTCTGGGCAATCGACAGCCGCATCCCTGTTCAAGTTCTTCTGACTAAAGCAGACAAACTGAAAAGCGGTGCTCGCAAACAAACGCTGCTAAAAATCCGCAAACAAGTGGAAACATTTGGTGGTGACGTATCGGTTGATGTTTTCTCTTCACTGAAAGGTCTAGGTGTCGATCAGCTTCGTGCCAAACTGGACACTTGGTTTGCACCAGCATTTGCACACTTGATTGAAGAAGACGAGCAAGACGTTCCAGAGAACGGCGAAGAATAATTAACAAAATTTGTTAAAATTTTTCGACACAGCCCTGCCTTTTGGTGGGGCTTTTGTTTGTCTGCTATCGAAAAACGTGAATTTCAGGCAATAAAAATCCCCACCTTCCTGGCAGGGATAACGGGAGAGAAAAATTGGTAATTATTGTTATGTGGCGAAGCATTACTGAACTGAGATTCGATTTCAATAGGTTAAAAAGCAATCTTACATCCTACCTCATACCAAACATTTCCTCTCAAACCATCCAATAACTTTAATATTCAGATAGTTAAGTTAAACAAAGTATCAGAAGTACGTAACTTAGTTTCTTTCAAGAAAAAATAATAGTGTGACTGGCGTAAATTTACAGCATGAATAACGCAATAAATTTGAAGGAAAACTTTTGATTTTGCAGTGACTTAGAGAGGTCAAAAGAAAAGGTTTTTGAGGGTTTATTTTAACTTATTGATCAAAAAGAAAAATTTTCTTTCACCCAATAAAAAACGCCCCAGTCAAAAACTGACTGGGGCGGCTGAATCAGCCTAATCCAATAACGTGAAACAAAAGGTCTGAAAGATAGAACATCTTACCTCTGTACCCTACGAGAGATAATGTACAACAATTGGTCAGATATGCAAAGAACTTTTGTAGTTTTTTTTCATGAAAGTTTTATTAAGTAACATTAAATCTCAGATCGGATTTGCTTTTTTAATGGCACAAAAAAGCCAGCGTTTGTGCGCTGGCTCATATTAAATCGGCTAAATTGGCTTAAAAATGACTAGTGTGCTTGATCCCAGTTGTCACCGTGACCCGCTTCTGCCACTAGAGGCACTTTCAGCTCTGCTGCAGATTCCATCAAATTCTGTACTTTACTTTCAATTTCGGACAAAGACGACTCTTCAACTTCAAACACCAGTTCATCGTGTACTTGCATCAGAAGTTTCACTCGACCATTGCCTTCTTCTTGAATCCACTGATCAACTAACAACATCGCTTTCTTGATGATGTCCGCAGCGGTGCCTTGCATCGGTGCGTTGATCGCTGCACGCTCTGCCGCCTTACGACGCATGCCGTTGCGAGATTGAATTTCAGGAAGGTGCAAGCGACGACCAAAGATTGTCTCGACGAAACCTTGCTCTGAAGCCGCACTGCGCGTGTCTTCCATGTACTGCATTACGCCTGGGTAACGCTCGAAATACTTGTCCATGTACGCTTGTGCCTCACCACGAGGAATACCCAGTTGCTTCGCCAAACCAAACGCACTCATGCCGTAGATTAGACCGAAGTTAACCGCTTTCGCACGGCGACGTTGCTCACTTGAAACATCTTCAATAGAAACGCCCATGATTTCTGCTGCCGTTGCTGCGTGGATATCTTTTCCGTCACGGAACGCATCAAGCAGTGCTTGGTCACCTGATAGGTGCGCCATAATACGCAATTCAATCTGAGAGTAGTCGACTGCCAGAATCTTGTAACCCGTAGGGGCAACGAATGCCTGACGAATACGACGACCTTCTTCATTACGAATTGGGATGTTCTGCAAGTTAGGATCAGTGGATGATAGACGACCCGTTGCGGTCACCGCTTGGTGGTAAGAAGTATGCACACGCCCCGTCGATGGGTTGATCATCTTCGGCAACTTATCGGTGTACGTTGATTTTAGCTTCGCCAGACCACGGTATTCCAAAATCAGTTTTGGTAGTGGGTAATCCAAAGCCAGCTCTTGCAACACTTCTTCATTGGTAGAAGGTGTGCCTGATGGTGTCTTCTTGATGACTGGCAGACCCATTTTCTCAAACAGAAGCGCTTGCAGTTGCTTTGGTGAGTTCATGTTGAACTCTTGTTCTGCAATCTCGTACGCCTTTTGCTCAAGCTCATCCAGACGTGCAGCAATTTCTACAGATTGCGCACTAAGCTTCATGTCATCAATCAACACACCAGTACGCTCTATGCGAGACAGCACGGGCACGAGTGGCATTTCGATTTCTTCGTATACGGTTTTTAGCTTGTCATCTTGTTCGATGTTAGCAAACAAACGGTTATGCAGACGAAGTGTCACGTCTGCATCTTCCGCAGCATATGGTGAAGCTTCATCCAGATCGATTTGGTTGAAGGTCAGTTGGTTCTTACCTTTACCTGCAATTTGCTCGAATGAAATGCAGCTGTGCTGCAAGAAGCGCAGTGCCAAGCTGTCCATATCATGTTTGCCACCTACACTGTTGTAGACATAAGACGCCAACATGGTGTCGTGCTTGATGCCTTTCATCTCAATGCCGTAGCGAGCCAACACAGATGCATCGTATTTTAGGTTTTGACCAACTTTCGCCTGAGCCTCATCTTCAAGAATCGGCTTTAGCTGTGCCAGTACCCAATCACGATCCAGCTGCTGCGGCGCATCTAGGTAGTCGTGGGCCACTGGTACATAAGCAGCAATGCCTTCGTCAGTTGCAAATGACAAACCAACCAAGTTTGCCACCATGTAATCTAGGCTGTCAGTTTCGGTATCAAACGCGAATAACTCCGATGCTTTTAGTTTGTCTAACCAAGCATTGAATGAAGCTTCATCTAGGATGGTTTCGTATTGGCTACGGTCTATTTTTACCGCTGAAGTATCCATATCAGCTTTAGATGCAGCAGAACCACCACGCGCTGCGCCAGTTGATTCATCCGCTTCAACCACACCTGTACCGCCTTCTAATAGCTCGTTCAACCAAGACTTGAACGTCAACTGACCGTACAGTTTGATCAGCTCATCGGTGCTTGGTTCTGCTTTTAGCAATGATTCTGGCGTCTCTTCCAGTTCCACATCCAGCTTGATGGTCGCAAGCTCGTAAGACAGCATTGCGTTGTCTTTGTTATCGACTAGCTTCTTCGCCATGGTTTTTGAACCACGGAAGCCAAGCGCTGCAATATCATCGAGGTTTTCATACAGCTTTGTCAGACCGCCAATGCCTTGTAGCAAAGCCGTTGCGGTTTTATCACCCACACCCGGAACGCCAGGAATGTTATCGACTTTATCGCCCATCAACGCTAGGTAGTCGATGATCAATTCTGGTGGGATACCAAACTTCTCAACCACACCTTCACGATCCATCACGACGTTGGTCATGGTGTTGATCAAGGTAACGTTGTCATCCACCAGCTGCGCCATATCTTTATCGCCAGTACTGATCAAAACAGGCATGCCTTGCTGCGATGCTTGATAAGCCAGAGTACCAATCACGTCATCGGCTTCTACACCTGGAATACAGATCAATGGCAGGCCCATCGCACGAATAACGTTATGCAGAGGTTCAATCTGGCAACGAAGATCATCCGGCATTGGTGGACGATTCGCTTTGTATTCCGGGTACATATCGTCACGGAAGGTTTTACCCTTCGCATCGAAAACTACTGCGATACGATCAGAAGCAAACTGACGCATCATGCTGCGTAACATGTTTACTACACCGTAAACTGCGTTAGTTGGAATTTCACCGTTACTCATCGTGCCTGGGTAAGCGTGAAAAGCGCGATATAGATAAGAAGAGCCGTCGATCAGAATCAACGGATTTTCAGGAATACTTGCCATAATTGTCTGTATCCAAATCAGTACTTAATAGATCTGCTTAGAATGCCATGACTGCTAAGCTGAATCTATCTTGTTCGCTCGATCGAGGTCGCGGAAATTTTCCGATATTATTCACGAAATTTGCACTCTCTTGTGGATAACTCTGTTTATAGAAATTATCCACTGGTTATCCAACGGAAATAAAACCAACAAAACACAACAATAAATACTTGTTTTTATTAAAAATAAATACCAACAGGCGAGAAGATCAACGATCCTAAAATGATCATGTCATGTGGAAAAGTTGCCAATAGAGGCGTCAATTAGAAATCTCAGAAAAGAAAAAAGCGACCCAATTGGGTCGCCTAGCAGAAGTGGTGAAGCTATTTCCATTTGTATGGCAGCTTAACCAAGAAGCTATAAATTACACTGGAAGCAATGTGAGCAATGTCGTGTCAAAAAGAATTCGTGCAAGTTCTGGGAAAATTGTTTCATCACCTTCTCAACACTCAGTTAATAAACTGCAGTTAATTAGCAATTCAACGTCCTTGTGAACTTTCCTCATTCCCTAAGACAGGTTTAATAATAATGATTCTCATTTAACAGTCAACAACTAAATGAGAAAAAATCTCATTTATTTTTTATAGCGCTTTAATGAAGTGGACTCGAGACTCACGCAAATTCGACTTTTCTTCAAATTTTTCAATGATGTAGTCATTTCTTAGCAATAGACGAAGCATGGCAGGAAATTGGTTGCGCGATTTTACTTTTAACGTTTTATAACCATGCTCAGCGACCCAGTCTTCTTGTGCTTCCAACAACATCTGCGCCACACCTTCATTGCGCGCTTCTGGTGCAACGCCACCAAACCAGCTGTAGAAGGTGTAATCATCTAATTCGTAGCCAATTTTAAAACCAAGGATCGTCCCAGCTTTCTCAGCCACTAAGATTAGGCTCTTTTTCTCTCCAAGGCGCTCCGCCATAGATTCAACCGTCTCACCACGTGCAAACTCAGTAACACGAGCCACCACTTGGATCGCTTCTTCCAGCGTGCCTTCACGAATCAGCATTGTCATTGTCTTACTCTCCAGAAATAAATATACCCAAGTAACTTCAAGCCGTTTGTATTCCGTCTTGAGGGTACTTGGGTATATTCAGACCGACAACAATTGTCGGTCTGGCTTTTCTCATTGAGCGATAATTACTCGTCTGTCGCTTCTTGCGCTTTCACTAAGTGCTCTGCAGTTTGTGCGTTTTCTTCCGCTAGCCATTCTGCTACATCTTTCGCGAAGTAAGTCAGGATGCCATCAGCACCTGCGCGCTTAAAGCAAAGAAGCGATTCCATCACAGTCTCACGCTCTTTCAACCAACCATTCATGATGGCCGCTTTGTGCATCGCGTATTCACCAGAAACTTGGTAAGCGAAGGTTGGAACTTGAAGCTCAGTCTTCACGCGGCGAACCACATCAAGGTAAGGCATCCCTGGCTTAACCATGACCATATCCGCGCCTTCATTGATGTCGAGAGCCACTTCATGTAGCGCTTCATCCGTGTTCGCAGGATCCATTTGGTAGTTTTTCTTGTTGCCGCCTTTTAGGTTCGCTGATGAACCAACTGCGTCACGGAATGGACCGTAGTAGTTTGATGCGTACTTCGCAGAGTAAGCCATGATCTGAGTATGGATGTGGCCCGCTTCTTCTAGTGCTTCACGGATTTTACCAATACGACCATCCATCATGTCTGATGGTGCAACCACATCTGCACCCGCTTCTGCATGAGACAGCGCTTGTTTTACAAGTACTTCAGTTGTCTCATCATTCATTACATAGCCATCTTCATCGATGATGCCATCTTGGCCATGTGTAGTGAATGGGTCGAGCGCCACATCTGTGATCACGCCGATTTGAGGCACGTGCTCTTTTAATGCACGTACTGCGCGCTGAACCAAACCTTCTGGGTTGTAAGCTTCAGCAGCACATAAGCTTTTAGCGTCTTGGTTTACGACAGGGAAAAGCGCGATTGCTGGTACGCCTAAGTTTGCTAGGTATTGTGCTTCTTCTAGCATTAAATCAATCGACAAACGTTCTACACCCGGCATCGATTCAACACTTTCACGACGATCTTTGCCCATCAGGATGAACATTGGGTAAATCAAATCGTTTACTGAAACTTGGTTTTCAGCCATCAGACGACGACTAAAATCGTGCTTACGCATACGACGCATACGGCGTGCAGGGAATGGACCTTGAATTGATACAGACACCACTTTCTCCTTGTCTGGAAGGTTACGATGATCAAATCATCTGGTGGCAAAATCATATCACTCTTGATGCACCTTGCGAGCAGCAATATAGAAAAACGGCATGAAAAAAACCGAAAATGACCCAGCACTCACACTCAAGTATACTTCTCACTAATTCCATGCACCGATAACCCATAGAGACCAACCATGATCGATACTCACGCTCATATTTACGCTAGCGAATTTGATAACGACCGCGACGAGGTGGTGAAGCGCGCTTTAGAACAAGGCATTGATAAAATTCTGCTGCCGAACATCGATCTTGAATCTATTGAGCCGATGCTAAAAACCGAGGCGGCTTATCCTGAGATTTGTCGTTCTATGATGGGTTTGCATCCATGTTACGTAGATGGCAATGTCGAGCAAACACTAGCAATCATTCGTGGCTGGTTTGAAAAGCACAACTTCATTGCAGTGGGTGAAATCGGTATCGATCTGTACTGGGATAAAACCTTCCGAGCAGAACAAGAGATGGCGTTTGTGACTCAGTTAAACTGGGCAAAAGAGATGAATTTACCTGTCGTTATCCACACACGTGACTCAATTGAAGAAACGCTGACCTTACTTAGTCAAGAACAAGACGGCAGCTTGCGTGGTGTATTCCACTGTTTTGGTGGCAGCGTAGAAGAAGCGCAAGCAATCAATGAGCTAGGCTTCCACTTAGGTCTGGGTGGTGTCTCTACATTTAAAAATGGTGGTATGGATAAGGTTATCCCGCATCTGGACATGAATTGGGTGATCCTAGAAACAGACTGCCCTTACCTTGCACCGGTACCGCATCGTGGTAAACGCAACGAACCGGCTTACACTTCTTTGGTAGCAGCGCGAGTAGCGGAATTACGCGGAGAGAGCGTTGAAGCAATTGATGCTATTACAACCAAAAACGCTGAGGCATTGTTTAACCTAAGCTAGTACCCGCACTTATATAAGTTACAATCAAACAACTTCTTATATTTCATGGCATTATATTTGAAAGTATAAATAATGTGCTATTGAGATGTAACACTTGTCCTTCCTAAAATATTGCCCACACATTCAACACAGTGGGCAACCTATGAATACTTGCCAGCATGGTATTTACCTAAAACGTCAAAAGCGCACGCTACTGCAAAGACTGATAGGCATTAAAGAGATCTACATTTGCACTAAATGCGGACATATCATTAAAGTGAAACCATAATGAGATGGCAGTTCAAATTTGTAACTCAAGTTACTGACAAACAAAACATTTACACAAAATTTTTTATAAACATCGCATACGTTAAGATGAACGTTTAACAAGTTTTCCAATCTCAAAAACAAGACAAAATCTCTGCCTATACTTGTTGACGCATACTCATAAAAATGAATATGGAAGTCATAAAATGTGTGAACACGGAATCTATTTACAACGTCGGCAACGAACTTTTTTTGAAAAAATCTTAGGCATTAAGGAAGTGTATGTCTGCTCTAAATGCGGCCACGTCCTTAAGCTGAGATAATTGGCTCAGTCCAATCCAACCGCAATAAGGCGACTCTTTATGGGTCGCCTTTCCCCTCATCGTTAACTCGACAAGTCACAAGTCGTTACACAGTTGAAATTGCTTCACTTTCCCTCGATTTAATCCTCCCTCCGCAATTTCAACATTCTCTTCCTACACTTAATCAGAATTTTATTCCTCTCAATTTTGCCGTATTAATTTGACCTATAAGCTATTGAATTTCATATCGAGAGAGCATTTAACATAGAGAGCAGCATTACTTAAGGTCATACCAAATAAACAACAAAAGTAGGGACACTTGTGTGTAACCATGGAATTTACTTGCAACGCCGGCAGCGTCATTGGTGGGAGAAACTACTGGGAATTAAAGAAGTGTATGTCTGTTCTCGATGCGGGCACATCAGACGAATCAGGTGATGATTGAAGTTAAACAAAAAAGCGGCTGTACGCCGCTTTTTCAATATTGAAGTTTGGAATTACTCTTCCACTTCTTCTTGTTCGTCGTCTTTACGTGTGTAGAAACGCGCGAAGAACAAACCCACCTCAAACAGCAAACACATAGGAATTGCCAGTAGGGTCTGCGAGATCATGTCTGGCGGCGTCAATAGCATACCGACAATAAACGCACACACGATGATGTATGGACGCTTCTCTTTCAAATCTTGTGGTGTGGTTGCGCCAGTCCAACATAGCAAGATAATAGCTACAGGCACTTCAAACGCGATACCAAACGCCATAAACAGCGCCAGTACAAAGTCGAGGTAACTCGAGATGTCGGTTGCGAACTCTACCCCACCAAGAGAGATGGCGGTAAAGAAGCCAAACACCAGTGGGAATACCACGAAGTAAGCAAACGCCACACCGCAGTAGAACAACAGTGAGCTAGAAAACAGCAATGGCATGATCAATCGACGTTCATGCTTGTATAAACCCGGTGCAACAAATGCCCACACTTGGTACAAGATAAACGGCACCGCAATAAACACCGAAGCAATCAAGGTTAGCTTCAAAGGCGTGAAAAACGGTGAAGCCACATCGGTTGCAATCATCGTGGCACCTTCAGGTAGACGCTCTACCAAAGGAGCTGAGACAAACTCATAGATGTGGTTAGAGAAGTAAATTAGTCCAACAAACACCACCAATACTGCAGCAATGGCTTTAAGCAGTCGGTTGCGAAGTTCTAATAAATGACTAATTAAAGGTTGTGTCTGCTCGACGGTAGACATGGCAAACCTCTTTTTTAAAACCTGATCAAAAAGGAGCTACCAATCACTAGTAGCTCCTCCTAATGAGACTATTCGGCTTTCTTATCTGCCGCTGTAACCTTAATCTCTTCCGCTTTCTCAACGGTTTCAGTCGCAGGTGCCTCTTGTTTAGGCTCCGCTTCTGATTTGGTTGGCTCCGCGTAAGGGCGGTTTACAGATTGCGCCGCTTTCTTCAATTCTTCGACCGAAGATTTTAGCTCAGGAGACAGATCATCCATCCCCATTTGCTCAGCTTTGCGCAAGTTTTCTTGCAGTTCTTGAACTTTCAGCTCGTGTGACAACTCGTCTTTGACGCTGTTTGCCATACTCTTCGCTGCACCGACAAAACGAGAGACACTGCGGATGGCATGTGGCAAACGCTCGGGACCAAGAACAACCAGACCAACAACAGATATTAATACCAGTTCCCAAAAACCGATATCAAACACGTTTTACGCCTGCTCTTTGTCTTTTTTCGATTCAGGAGCTGCTTCTTTCTTTTGCTGCTCTTCTAGACTTTTTGGCTCGAAGTCTGCGTCTTTGTCGTCTTTCTTCGCAGGCTCATCTTCGCTCATTGCTTTTTTGAAGCCCTTAACGGCACCACCCAGATCGCCACCGATACCGCGTAGTTTCTTAGTTCCGAATAGCAATACAACAATTACAGCAATGATTAGAAGTTGCCAAACACTGATACCACCCATTCTTTTTACCTCGGGTCTTTAAACAAAATTATTTCAAGAGTTTAACGTCTATCGACGATAAGCTCGCCAACTAAGCAGCCAAAATGTGACCCCTGCGATACCGCTAGCGATCGATAGCTGCTCATAAGCGTTATCCACCAATATTGCCGAGCATACGACTAAAGTGGCTCCAACGCCAAATAAAAACTTTCCTGTCGCCTGCTGACGCTTGCTGTGACGGTAACCTTGATAAAGCTGATCCATACGTTGATTCATGGCTTTACCTTGTCTCAGGCTATCGTAAAGCAGCTCCGGCAGTTCCGGTAACTTTTCTGCCCAAAACGGCGCGCGGTCTTTAATGGCATTCACTAAAGCTTGCGGACCAACTTGGTTCATCATCCATTCTTCAAGGAAAGGCTTCGCGGTCTCCCACAAATCAAGTTGCGGGTACAACTGGCGGCCCAGACCTTCGACGTACAACAGCGTTTTTTGTAGCAATACAAGCTGCGGCTGCACTTCCATATTGAATCGACGCGCTGTGTTGAATAGGTTCAACAATACGTGACCGAAAGAGATCTCACACAGTGGCTTGGCAAAGATTGGCTCACACACAATGCGAATCGCAAATTCAAATTCATCGACATTGGTATCAGCAGGTACCCAGCCCGAATCAACGTGCAATTCCGCTACGCGGCGGTAGTCACGATTGAAGAAAGCGAGGAAGTTTTCCGCCAGATAGCGTTTGTCTTCACTATTAAGTGTACCAACGATCCCGCAATCCAGCCCAATCCACATTGGGTTCTCTGGATGCTCCGGCTTAACGAACACGTTGCCCGGGTGCATGTCGGCATGGAAAAAGCTGTCTCGGAACACCTGAGTGAAGAACACACTCACGCCGCGTTCCGCGAGCAATTTCATATTGGTGCCATTCGCTTCCAAGCCTTCAATATCAGAGACTTGGATGCCATATATTCGCTCAGAAACCATGACAGTTTCATTACTAAAGTCAGGAAAAACTTCTGGTACGTAAAGCTCTTCGCTGCCTTCGAAGTTGCGACGCAGTTGAATCGCGTTCGCCGCTTCACGACGCAGATCGAGTTCATCAAGTAAGGTTTTTTCGTACTCGCGAACCACTTCGACCGGTTTTAAACGACGTGCTTCAGGCATCGCTCCGGCGACTATACGCGCCATTCGGTGCATCAGTTTTAGATCTGAATCAATGACCGGACGAATATCTGGACGGATGACCTTTAATACCACTTCTTGGTTAGTGTCTTTTAAACGCGCGGTATGCACCTGAGCAATCGACGCAGACGCTAACGGTTTGATATCAAATTCAGTAAACCAGTTTTCTAATGGACCGCCCAGAGCGAGTTCCATTTGTTCTTTCGCTAACTGCCCATCAAATGGCGCTACTTGGTCTTGCAAAAGCGCAAGAGGATCAGCGATATGCGGAGGGAAAAGGTCACGGCGAGTCGACATCATCTGACCGAACTTAATCCAAACCGGACCAAGTTCTTGCAGAGCGAGACGAAGGCGCTCACCCAGCGGTTTCTCTGGGTGCTTGTTCTTAATCCAGAATAGGCTTTTGCGCATCAAAAGCGGCGCTTTGGTCAATTGATGATCAGGCAGCAACTCATCCAAGCCGTATTCCAGCTGAACTTTAATGATTTGGTATAAGCGTTTTATTTCTGCTGGCGTCATGAGTTCTCCAGCGCAGGCTTATCCGAATCGAATTTGTTTAGTAATGCGTTTAGGCGCGCTTCAACGCGAGAGGCTTGGCTGCGTACGTCGTCCACTTGGTCACAGAAGTGGGCAATTTCTAGCGGTGCTGGCGCCAGCTTCCACTCTTCTGTTACTACTTGAGCAAGATGGCGTTGGTGTTTTTCTGCTTGAGAGGCAAAGAAACCGCCGACGTTTTTGGTGCCTTGCACAAAAGTATGTGCCACGACATCCCCCGTCACGCGAGACAGCCACTCTTCGATATCGGGTTTGCAATCCACCATCAATTGAGAGAATTTCTGTGCCAATTGGATGTCACCTTCAAGTTCAAGTTTGTCTTGTTTGATAAGGCGAGTGATGTTGGCTTGATCGCGCAACTCAGGCAGTACGCTTAGATTCAGTGACAGATAACAATCTGGTTGACCTTCGTAGTTGCCCAAAACATCAATTTGCTGGCTGAAGATGAACGTCAGCGTCTTATTGATTTCTTTCAGATGAATTTGAATCACCTGACCTTTAAGACGTGACAAACGACGACCCAATTCAGGATCGTCTTTAATCAGCGTATTTAGCGTCGTTTCAATAACGGCGGTGATAAGAGGTTCAAATGGCATACCGCTTATCCTTAGAATTTGTAGCCGCGGTGCAGCGCCACAATACCACCCGTTAGGTTGTAGTATTTGGTGTTTTCGAAGCCCGCTTCTTTCATCATGCCTTCCAGCGTGTCTTGGTCTGGGTGCATGCGGATAGATTCTGCTAGGTAACGGTAGCTGTCTGCGTCATTTGCCACTAGCTCACCCATTTTCGGCAATAGGTGGAAAGAGTACGCGTCGTACACTTTTGATAGCGGCTCTAGAATTGGTTTTGAGAACTCAAGCACCAACAGACGACCACCTGGCTTCAACACACGGAACATAGAGCGCAGCGCTTTGTCTTTATCAGTTACGTTACGTAGACAGAAGCTGATAGTGATCACGTCGAAGTAATCATCTGGGAATGGCAGTTCTTCTGCGTTCGCTTGAACGTAATGCACGTTACCTACAATGCCGTTGTCGCGCAGTTTGTCACGACCTACATTCAGCATTGAGTTGTTGATGTCCGCTAGGATCACGTGACCTTGGTCGCCAACAATGCGCGAGAATTTCGCCGTCAGGTCACCAGTACCACCACCTAGGTCAAGAACACGTTGACCTGGACGAGCGCCACTGCAATCAATAGTGAATCGCTTCCAAAGGCGGTGAACGCCGCCGGACATCAAGTCATTCATGATGTCGTATTTCGCTGCCACTGAGTGAAAAACTTCGGCAACTTTGGTCACTTTTTCGTCTTTTGCCACTGTGGTAAAACCAAAGTGGGTAGTGTCGTTATCTAACGCTGTATTTGATTGCACACTTGTGTCCGTCATTCTGATTCCTCTTGGGCAGCACTTTCTCACTTCGGGGCGGTTGCTGACAAATATATTCGCCCACTGTACTGCGGGCGATTAGTTTACTTTATCCTCAGCCGGATGTCTTTCTACTAAAGAAGCATTTTCCGAAAATGACTCCGTCTGCGCCAACTGAGCAAGGTCAGGAGAAATAGGACGTTTTACCTCAACACCAAGTTGCTTAAAGCTTTCCGCTTGACGAATCACGTTGCCACGCCCTGTCGCTAGTTTATTCATTGCCCCTTGGTACGTTTGGTTGGCTTTGTCTAATGCGCCGCCCAGCCCTTCCATGTCATCAATGAACAAGCGTAGTTTGTCGTACAGCTTCGCCGCTCGTTCCGCGATTAATTGGGCGTTTTCGTTTTGACGCTCGTTACGCCATAAATTATCTATCGTACGTAGCGCCACCAGCAAAGTGGTAGGGCTGACCAAAATAATGTTTTGTTCCATCGCATCTTTAACCAAGCTTGGGTCAGCTTGAATCGCAACTTGGAATGCCGGCTCTACCGGAATAAACATCAACACATAATCTAAGCTCTGTATGCCTTTTAACTGGTGGTAATCCTTAAGACTCAAGCCTTTGATGTGCGCGCGCAGCGCGGCTAGGTGATCGCTCAGCGCCTGCTCTCGTTGAATGTCGTTCTCTGCGTTGAAGTAGCGCTCGTACGCCACTAACGCCATTTTCGAATCGACCACCACTTGTTTGTTTTGCGGTAAGTGAACAATCACATCCGGTTGATAGCGTTTGCCGGCTTCGTTTTGCAAGCTCACCTGAGTTTGATACTCGTGCCCTTCACGTAAGCCAGATTCAGCCAAGACACGAGCCAGAACCACTTCACCCCAGTTGCCCTGCTGTTTGTTGTCACCTTTCAGCGCTTGAGTCAGATTGATCGCTTCTCTGGTCATGTGCTCGTTCAAGCGTTGCAGGTTCTTCAACTCATGCACCAAGGTGTGACGCTCTTTGGCTTCTTGGCTAAAGCTGTCGTTAACTTGTTTTTTGAACCCTTCCAGTTGCTCTTTAAGTGGAGACAGCAAACCTTCCAAACTCTGGCGGTTTTGCATGTCGACTTTGGCAGTTTTCTCTTCAAACAACTGATTCGCTAAGTGCTCAAATTGCTGCTTCAAACGCGTTTCTGCTTGCTCAAGAATTTGCAGTTTTTCCGCATTGGCTTGGTTGATTTGCTCGTGGCGCGCTTGCTGTTCACGAAGCTGAGTTTCAAGGCGCGATTTGTGTTCACGCATCTGACCTAGCTCATCAAAGTACTGCTGACGCTCTTGCTTCACGGCTTCGAAATAGCGCAGTTTTTCCATCGCCGCCATCAATTTACCATGAGTTTGGCGCACCTCGAATGCCGCTTTATCGCGTTCATCATCGAGCTCATCCAATTCCTGCTGCGCATCGGAGAGGTTTTGCTTCACTTGCTCAAGTTGTTGTTGATGAAGCTGTTTTTCAGAAGAGAGTTGTTGTTCGAGCAACTGAGTTTGCGTGGCAAAGCGTTGTTTGACCCACCAACCCACTGCAACACCGCTGATGGTCGCGGTAAAAAGAGAAGACAGAATGAGAGATTGATGCTCAAGAATCCATTGCATAATAGCGAGTTAGCCTGTGTTTTTTATCTCTAATAATGGTATTTACATACTGGATAAATGTCCAGTTTGTTGGATGAAAAATCCTCGCATACACTAGGCGCTCCGTACAACATTCTCACACTAGCTCAAACCAACAGCAATGAGCGGTACATCATCACACAGAGGCATCATGAACGAGCGTCGCGCCCTAGGATTTGGGCTATCAGCGGTATTACTTTGGTCAACAGTAGCGACCGCATTTAAATTGACTTTGGCGGAATTCACACCGATTCAGATGCTGACCATGGCGAGTATTGTCTCGGCCATCGCACTCATCATGGTATGTGGTGTACAGGGGAAGTTGAATCAGCTCAGCTCAACATTCCTTTCCAACCCTTGGTACTACTTACTACTTGGGCTGATTAACCCGCTAGCGTACTACCTTATTCTGTTTAAAGCCTACGACTTACTGCCAGCCTCTCAAGCGCAGGCAATCAACTACAGCTGGGCGATCACACTCACCTTAATGGCAGCGGTTTTCTTAGGTCAGAAGATCCGCAGCAAAGACTGGATTGCTTGTGGTTTTAGTTACTTGGGCGTTATCGTGATTGCCACCAAAGGCAATGTGTTGGGGATGGAGTTCGAAAGCCCACTTGGTGTCGGACTAGCGCTGCTTTCTACATTACTATGGGCAAGTTACTGGATTCTCAACACCAAAAACAAAGCCGACCCTGTAGTAGGTGTACTATTGGGCTTTCTGGTGGCGATTCCCTTTGCGATTGGCTTAAGCATTTACGAAGGCGCAAATTGGAGCCAGATCACCGCGAAAGGTTGGGCGGCAGTGACCTATGTTGGTCTGTTTGAGATGGGCGTAACCTTCGTGTTATGGCTATCTGCACTGAAGTTAACCGAGAACACAGCGCGCATCAGCAATCTGATTTTTGCTTCACCATTCATCTCACTCATGCTGCTTTCTACTATCATTGGCGAAGAGATTCACCCATCCACTTTGATTGGCTTGGTGCTGATCATCAGCGGCTTGGTCATTCAACAAGTGAAGTTTGGCAAGCAGCAAAAACAGGCAAACAACGCTCAGTAACATCGCCCGAAACCATTGCAAAAATGAGACGCGATTTATAAAAAAGAGAGCTAGCTAACAGTTTACCCGATTAATGAAGTGTTCCTTGCTTGGATTTGTCTGGGCTTTGGATACGATATAGCCAAAGCCCGATATTTACGTCTAGTCAGATGTTCAACATTCAAATCCAAGGGCGTTTCAGGATGCTTTATTAATTATGTTTCGCTTCGCTATCTCCCCTGCATTGATGACTGACTGGAAACAGGCTCTGCAACAATTCTGTGATGCCACACAGGCGCACGGTCAGCTTTATACGTTCAGCTATACTCGCCAATGGCGTTTGAGTGAGGTGGCGACATCGCCGCAGCATAATCGTGAAGTCGTTGCGATTCTCGATCCTGCCACTGAATGCTTTACCTATCCTCAACTCGTTGTTGAACAAACGCCTTTTCAAAGCCAAACCTTGAGTTACTGCCCGGTATGGCTGCCGAGTGGTGAGCTATTTGCTGCGCTCGCCTTGGTTCATCCAACTGAGCAAAATACTGTTATTTCTGGGTGGTTAAGCGCATTAGCGGGACGCATCGGCTTTGATGTTGCTCAGACTTATCATAAAGAGCAGAAGCGCCACGATGTTCAATTGCCAGAGTTACTGCCATCACTGCAAGAGTTCATCGACTGCTTAGAAGACCACACGTGGATAAAAAGTACCGATGGTCGTTATGCGATGACCAACCGCAGCGTTGAAGACTCTTGGCAAATGACGGGCAGTGACATTGTTGGCAAGAATGACTTCGAGTTGTTTAGCAGTCGTCGAGCGAAGAAGTTCATTGATACCGACCAGTTGGTCATTGCTACTGGCAGCCAAAATACCGTCGAAGAATGCACTCTCATTGATGACAACAACAACCCAACCTGGTTGGAAACCATCAAATCGCCAATCCGCAGCCAAACTGGTGAGCTCGTCGGCATTTTAGGCATGACACGTAACGTCACTCGTCGAAAGATGGTGGAAACTCAGTTGTCATTGGCGTCGAAAATCTTCGATAACTCCCACGAAGGGATGGTGATCACCGACCGTAAAGCCAATATCCTCGATGTGAACAGCGCCTTCACCCACATCACTGGCTACACAGCCGAAGAAGTGATCGGTAAGAACCCCAACATCCTGCGCTCTGGGCACCATGACAGCAAGTTTTATCAACAGTTGTGGCGTCAGTTAGAAAGCAAAGGTCAGTGGAAAGGCGAATTCATCAACCGTAAAAAAGATGGCAGCATTTACCCGCAGCTCGCCACCATCAGCGCGGTGATGGACGATAAAAACCATCTGATTAACTACATCTGTGTGTTCGAGGACATCTCGGTACGTAAAGCTCATGAAGAAAAACTGCAACGCATGGCCTTTTACGATCCATTGACCAACCTGCCTAACCGTACCCATTTGATCAGCTTGCTCGAACAGCACATCGAGAGTGGTCAGCAACATCAACACGCGTTTGCGACCCTGTTCCTCGATATAGACCACTTCAAACACATCAACGACAGTATGGGGCACTTCTGTGGCGACCAGCTCCTGACTAAGCTCGCTGAACGTCTGCAAGATGTGTTGCACTTACGCGCTCATGTAGCACGTATTGGTGGCGATGAGTTTGTGATTATATTGCCGAATATCGAGTCGGATTCGCAGCTGATCGACACCATTGAGGACATACTCTGCCTGTTCAACCGTCCTTTTGAAGTCAGTAAGAACGAATCTTTACGTATCTCCACCAGCGTAGGCGTGGCACGTTATCCTCAAGACGGACAAGACAGCGAAACCTTGCTCAAGAATGCCGATACCGCCATGTACTTGGCGAAGAAAAACGGTCGTAACGGCTACGCATTCTACTCACCAGATTTGACCGATAAATCCGTATCTCACGTGCGTATGCAGTCTGCTCTGCATGAGGCGATTGAAAAAAACCAACTTCATTTAGCATACCAACCGCAATACAACTTAAGTGCCAACGAACTGGTTGGCGTAGAGGCCTTACTGCGTTGGCAGCATCCCGATCTTGGGATGATTTCTCCAGCGGACTTTATCCCGATTGCAGAGAAAACCGGCTTGATTCAAAGCATTGGTAAATGGGTCTTGGAGCAAGCTTGTTTGCAAGGTCGCACATGGCTGGATAACGGCATTGAATTTGGCAAGCTCGCGGTGAATGTATCGGCTCTTCAGCTACAACAATCAGACTTCATCAGCAAACTTGGAGCTATTCTGAAACAAACCGAATTCCCGGCGCACCGCCTAGAGCTTGAAATCACCGAAAGCTTCCTACTGATCGATCCACAACAAGCCATCGCATCGCTGAATTTACTGCGCGAGATGGGCATTGAAATCTCTCTTGATGACTTTGGCACCGGTTACTCGTCACTGTCTTACCTCAAAGGTTTGCCAATCAACAAATTGAAGATCGACCGCTCTTTCGTAAGCGATGTTCCAAGCAATACCGACAGCAATGCGATCGTGAACGCCATCATAGCTATGGGACAAACCCTTTCGTTAAAAGTGGTTGCTGAAGGCATCGAAACCGACGAGCAAGCCCAATACTTATTCGAGCGCGGCTGCATCTACGGACAAGGCTTCCGCTTTAGCGCCCCAGTTCGCGCCGAGAAGTTGTTTAAATAAAAAAAGACCGAGCACTGATTCGGTCTTTCACTTTCTCTACAAATGGTTACTTCCCAGAACAACGCGCCCATTTTTAGTTATACAAAAATTTTTTACTTACCCGCATCCAATCGACTGTTTCTCTCGTCTCTTATCCGCTTGTTTACATTAATGGTTAGGAGAAAACATGAAATATCACATAATCGCGGCAGGATTGACCGCTCTGCTCACTAGTACTTCAACACTTGCGTCACCACTGCTCGACCCAAGCATTATCCATAAACCAAACGATGGAGAAATCAATGTCTATGGCCCAGGAGGCCCCGACACCGCTCTCCGTCATGCCGCAGAAGCTTTCAGTAAAAAAAGTAAGGTGACGGTAAACGTGATCGCTGGGCCTGAATCAAAGTGGACGAAAGATGCACAGAAAAATGCTGACTTAATCTTTGGATCCGCAGAACAATCCATGAGCGCTTTTGTTGAAACCTACCCCTTTATTACCGATCAAGATGTTGAGCCAGTGTACTTGCGCCGTGCAGTGATTGCGGTCCCAAAGGGGAACCCAAAAAATATCAACGGGTTTAAAGACCTACTCGAAAAACCAGCGCGAATAGTCGTGACTGAAGGTCTAGGGGTTTACAACACTTCCGGTACAGGCGTTTGGGAAGATGTCGCAGGACGCACGGGTTCACTGGCTGACGTACAGAACTTTCGCAAAAAAATCATTGCTTACGCCAAAGGCAGCGGAGCAAGTTTCAAAGCTTTTCAACAACAAAAGGCTGATGCGTGGATCACTTGGATTCACTGGCCGCTCAACCATGCCGATAAAGTCGACTATGTAGAAATTGAGCCAGAAAGACGCATCTACCGAGATCTCACCCTAGCAAAGGCAAAAGGTGCAGATCCACAAACTCAAGCTTTCATTGATTTCGTTAACAGCAGTGAGGGAGAAACCTTTTTCACTCGCGAAGGTTGGACTCGTTAATAAGGAAAACGACTGTGAAAAAACTATTATTTTCAGCATTACTGGTCACCTCAACTAGTTTTGCTGCACCAACAATAACTACGTCAGTTGGAGAGGTATACACCGATGCCTCAGGCAAATCACTTTATACCTTTAGCAAAGATCCAGTTGGGAAATCTGTATGTACTGACCAATGTGAGAAGTTATGGCCGCCTGTTCTTGTAACCGCACAATCCAGCAAGCACTTCGGTACGCAAGCAGGCTTCAGCCAAATAACAAGAGAAGACGGCAACAAACAATGGGCTTTGAACGGAAAACCACTTTATCGCTGGCTTAAAGACTCTCAGAAAGGAGAGATCACAGGTGCGGGCATCAAAGGCGTTTGGCCACTAGCCCGAGCGGATGATGTCACCATCAGACTGTACAATGATGGTAAGCAACGTTATCTGGTCGATAGCCATAATAAGACTCTCTATACCTTTGATAAAGATAAGCCAAACCAATCCGTTTGCTACGATGATTGCGCCTCTAAGTGGCCACCTGCTCTTGTGGATACAGAGATAACTCAAAAGGGGATAGCAAATCTAAAGCTGACGGGAGGATTTGGTGTGACTCAGCGCAACGACGACTCATATCAATGGACATATCACAACAAACCGCTTTATCGTTGGATAAAAGACCAAAAGCCCGGCGACACTAGCGGGAATGGCGTAAAACAAGTCTGGCACATTGTAGAACAATAATGAGGAAAGCGTGAACACCGATAAACATAAGATAGGTTTACTGCTTTCCCAAGTAGCGCTTCGAGACCAAGCTGCGTTCGAAGCGCTATACCAGTTGACCAGTACCCGGCTTTTCAACGTTATCCTCGGCGTCGTTAGAGACGAACACGTTGCAGCAGATATACTTCAAGAGGGGTTCGTAAAGCTCTGGCACAACAACCAGCAATATCCAGTAAATCACCCTTGGGCTTGGTTATGCCAAAGTATGAGAAACCTCGCTATAGATGAAATTAGAAAGCGGAACAATCGAGGGGAAGAACAACTGGTAAAGCCCCCCGAAGAGGTCGCTCTCGAAGTAACATCTGACTCAGGAGCCAACTTATCATACTGCCTAAACTCGCTCGCTGAAGAAAAAAGGAATGCGATTATCTTGGCCTATCAGCACGGGATGAGTCATCAAGAGATCGTCCACCATGTGAGCACTCCACTTGGCACAGTGAAATCGTGGATTCGCCGAGGTTTACAGGAGCTAAAACGATGCCTAACCCATTAAAAAACGCACGTTATCAAAATCAAGAGCTAAGAGATAAACTCGCCGGCGAATACGTTCTGGGAACATTAACGCCACTCGTACGAAAGAGATTGGAAACCCTCATGCGATCAGATCCCACTTGGTGGGAACACATCGACCTTTGGCATCAGCATTTATCTAGCTTAACTCCAGCAGTCGATATGGCACATTCTGAAGGCAACTTGAAACCTCCGCCACGCCAAGTATGGAAAAACATCGCATCCCAAACAATCAAACCACCGAAGCAGACTCAGACTATGCGTTGGTGGTGGCTCCCTATTAGCATGGCTTTTTCTCTACTCCTAGGATTGTCGCTACAACCTTTTGTATCACCAACCTCGCAACCAACAGAGATCGCACAAGTGCGCCCTATTAGTTACTTAGCCATGATGTCTTCTGAGAGCCAAAAAGACCATTTTGCTTTGGTCGCCTATCAAGGAGAAAAGCCCGGGCAATCAAGCATCCGCATGCAGAGAAACCGTGCGATGGCGAAAGTACCCATGGATAGAGCAATGGTGTGGATGAGAGATGGAAATACCGGTGAGCTCAAACTCATTGATAGCCTAGAAAATGTAAATAACGTCCGCTATATGTCGCCAACTGAGTGGCAAACGCTTAAAAACAGTTCTGAACTGTTAGTGACCGCTAATCGCGACCCAAACAGTGAGATTTTATATCGAGGCCGTTGTGTAGAACTAAGCGCCCCACCAGCAAGCAAAGCATCATAAGCACTTAGCTTTCGGTAAAGTCAAATATGGTATTGAACAGCAGCGATGGTCGTCATTATGAGTCCATCGCTGTTGCGAGAAATACTTTAGTTAGAGATCGCTCTCAAAAGTAATCTGCTCGGATAAAACATCAGCATGTTTTATCTGGGCTTTCTCGAAACTTCTTCTGATTAATTCGACATCCAAGCCCAAACTGCACAGGCTTGTTGAGATGCGAAGGGGAAGAAGCAAAAAATGAAGAACTCAATATTACTCGTGCTTAGTGTCATGGTCTTTACCACTGCGCACGCCCAATCACCCCCGCCCTCATTACTCGCAACCTATGCTAACTATTTGGCAAACGCATCAGAGGAAAATATCTCAGAGACTTATTGGCAGTATTTCTCGAAGGAGGCACTCACAGGTATCGAGGTAAGCTCTCCAACAACAAAAGAGCAGTTACTGTTCAAACAGTTGATGAGGTCAACAAGCAGTGTCTATGAGGTGCATTTCAACGACTATAGCTGCCTTAGCGTGAATGGCAAAAACTCGAACGATGAGCCCATCACGTTCAATATTGAATATGAGATAGAAAATAGCCGGGCGTTGATATCACACATCGATGTACAGCTGCATAACTCAGAGAAAGAGTTTCCGACCAAAGCAACATGCCCACGAGACTATATGGTGTTTTGAAGTGAAGGATAGGCTGAGCTTAGATAATGCTCAGCCTACAGAAAATTTTGTTTACACCCACTGCCCAGCGACAAAGCCGCTCGACCAACACCATTGGAAGTTATAGCCACCTAACCAGCCGGTTACGTCCATCACTTCACCGATAAAGTACAGACCTTTGATGTTCTTACATTCCATGGTTTTTGAAGACAGGTGATCGGTATCTACGCCGCCTAAGGTCACTTCTGCGGTGCGATAGCCTTCTGTGCCATTTGGTGCAACCGCCCAGTTTTCCAGACGCTCAACGATGGTTGCCATCTCTTTCTGGTTGAACTGCTTAAGTGGTTTGTCTGCCAATTCTTTACGTTCAATCAGCACTTCAACCAAACGCTTTGGTAGCACTTTTGCTAGCGTGTTCTTTAGAGATTGGTTCGGGTGCTTCTCGCGGCTGCGTTCTAGCAGTTCGGCGATATCGTCGTTTGGTACGAGGTTAATCGTCACCTTTTGACCCGCTCGCCAGAATGAAGAGATCTGTAACACCGATGGACCAGACAAGCCACGGTGAGTAAACAGCAGCGCTTCTTTGAACATGGTGCCGTCTTGCGCGGTGATTTCCGCAGGGATCGCAATGCCCGATAGCTCAGCAAAATCTTCTTTGTCTTCTTTGTGCAGCGTAAATGGCACCAGACCTGCCGTAGTGGTAATTACTGGAAGCTCGAACTGCTCAGCAATCTTGTAGCCGAATGGCGTCGCGCCCAATTTAGGCATCGACAGACCGCCGGTAGCCACCACCAAAGATTCACATTCGATGTTTTCAGTACCCGCATGCAGACGGAAGCCCGCATCGGTTTTCTCGATCGAATGTACATCGCATTGGTAGCGTTGTTGGATATTTGGCATGTCGCATTCTGCTAGTAGCATCTTAACGATGTCTTTTGCGGTAAATGCATCAACACAGAACAGCTGTCCGTGATCGCGCTCTTCAAACTCGATGCCATGCTTGCTGACCATCGAGATAAAGTCCCAGTTGGTGTACTGAGACAATGCCGATTTCACGAAATGTGGGTTTTGGCATAAGTAGTTGCTCGCTGAGACGTCGTAGTTAGTGAAGTTACAACGACCACCACCTGAGATAAGGATTTTACGTCCTGGCTTTTTCGCATGATCCAGCACGAGCACACTGCGTCCGCGTTTGCCTGCTTCTGCTGCACACATCAAACCCGCCGCACCTGCGCCGATTACAACAACATCAAATTTCTTACTCATGGGTAACGCTCAATTACTTATTTAGATTGGTAAATCCAAAAATAAAAAAGGATGTGCGTAATGCACATCCTTGCTTTCTACGGGCGCTATTCTATCGACAAAAGTCGAGAGGGAAAAGCGCTTAAATTCCAAGCATTGCTTACTGGCCTATAAAATGAAGGCTGCCAGTAGGGTTACACCAAGTAAAGCGGTCGATAAAATGAATAACCCACGCACCCTTTCACACTTGCCAGTAAAGAGCTCATCGTGGTGATGGTGGTATTCTTTACTCTTAATGTAATGGTACAACCGCACCTGTTTGGTGACGTTACCATGGGTGGTGAAGAATCCATTGCCATCCACTTGCTGATAAAGCAAAGGATGCGCTTCACGCATGATGTGTATAAGAGAACGAAGAGCGGTGAGATAACGGACCATATTGAGCCCTGTTACCACCATTAGCGCAAATAAGATTGTGTCTCCACTGATCATCTTTTCCTCCCTACATCTTCAATGATGCTCAAGAGATAAAGACGATCAATGCTTCGCCCTTAACCCGCTACTTAGCGCGTTGAGAACGCGTTATGCAGCCGGAGCATCCATAATTGAAGATGAACCTTCTTTCGCCATTTGTGCTAGATCTTTATCGATGAAGAACAGTGCCTTACCATCTTCACCAACCAATTCGATCTTATCTAAAATCCCTTTAAACAACTTCTCTTCTTCGTGCTGTTCAGCCACGTACCACTGTAGGAAGTTAAACGTAGAGTAGTCTTGGCTTGTAAATGCACCATGTGCCAATTTATTGATTTTTTCCGTGATCATTTGCTCATGTTCGTAGGTTTCACGGAAAACATCGCCCAGGCTCGCAAAGTCATGCTTTGGTGCTTCAATTGCACCTAGGATTGGCATTGAGCCAGTTTCGCTCACGTAAGTGAAAAGACGTTGCATGTGCTCCATTTCTTCTACGGCGTGAGCGCGTAAAAATTCAGCCGCACCTTCAAAACCTTTGTCTTCACACCAAGCACTCATTTGTAAGTATAGATTGGATGAGAAAAATTCTAGGTTAATTTGCTCATTCAATTGTTCAACCATAGTTTGAGACAGCATGTTAACTCCTATTTATATGCATGCGTTTTGCACCACTATAACATGATTACTGAGGCAAGACTTTGTACCTACGATATTGATATGAGATCACTTCAGCAAAATTTTCTGACACTTAGTGCTAATCTGACACTATGACCTTATCAAGGAGATAGCAATATGAGTTACAAACACATACTTGTGGCAGTCGACCTCTCAGACGACAGTAAAGTGTTGATTAAGAAAGCCGTATCGCTGGCTAAACCTCTGGATGCGAAAGTCTCTTTCATTCATATCGATGTGAATTACGCCGAGCTTTACACCGGGCTTATCGACATCAACATGGCGGAGGCGCAGCACCAAGCGATGGAAGCGTCTCGTACACAATTAGCGAATTTTGAAGAATACGCAGAGTACCCAATCACGCATACGTTAGTCGGTAGCGGTGATTTGAGTAACGAGCTTTGCGATACCATTCAGGACTACAACATTGATTTGGTGGTTTGTGGTCATCACCAAGATTTCTGGAGCAAGATTCTTTCTTCGACGCGTCAGCTTATTAACTGCTCACCTGTCGACATGCTGGTCGTACCGCTAAAAGACTGATTTGCGTTGGCTCGACCTTAAAACTTGGTTAGACTGCGGGCACATTTGTTGTTGATAAAGATTCTCATCCATGGCTTATCTATCCGCAGTTACCCTACTTTGGGCATTCTCATTTAGCCTGATCGGCGTTTACCTTGCCGGTCAGGTCGATTCTTGGTTTTCCGTTTTCATGCGCGTTGCGCTGGCAAGCTTGGTCTTCATTCCTTTCTTAAAATTCCGTGGCGTAAGCAAATCGCTGATCGCGAAATTGATGATCGTGGGTGGCTTCCAACTCGGCTTAATGTATTGCTTCTACTACCAGTCTTTCTTACTTCTTTCTGTACCAGAAGTGCTGCTGTTCACCGTATTTACCCCTATTTACGTCACCTTGATTTATGACTTCTTAAAACGTCGATTCTCGCCTTGGTATTTGGTTACGGCGGCAATCGCAGTGCTGGGAGCGGCGTGGATTAAGTTTGCTGGCATCAATGAAAACTTCTTGATGGGCTTTTTGGTCGTACAAGGGGCGAACCTGTGTTTTGCCATCGGTCAGGTCGGCTACAAGTACATTATGGAAACCGAATCGGTTGAGCTGCCACAGCACACAGTATTTGGTTACTTCTACTTAGGTGCACTGTGTGTGGCAACCGTTGCTTTTGCTTTGATGGGGAACTTAGATAAGATGCCAACCACAGCAACGCAATGGGGCATTCTAACTTACCTTGGTTTGATCGCATCGGGTTTTGGTTATTTTGCGTGGAACAAAGGCGCAACCATGGTGAATGCTGGCGCACTTGCGGTAATGAACAACGCGCTCGTCCCTGCCGGCTTGATTGTGAATATCGTGATTTGGAACCGCGATGTTGATGTGATGCGACTTGCTATTGGCGGCGCAATCATCATGCTGTCGCTGTGGATTAACGAGACTTGGGTGAAAAAACGCGTAGAGATGAGTTACGCCAACAAGTAGCCAAACTCAGCCCCTAAAAACAAAAACGCTCTCCAACTGGAGAGCGTTTTTTGTTGATTTGATTAATGCACTTTGGCTTGCGAGCTTGTGTTCATCAACGCATTAGGTGGCGTTGGTAGCAGCACCTCTAGTTTGGCATTTCGCGCTTCAAGCTTGCGTTGGCGTTTTAGCAATTTTTGCTGCTTTTTGGCTAACTTAAGCAACTTTTTCTGCTGTTTATAATGTTTCTTAACCGCTTTTTTCGCCTTCTTCAGCGCTTTCTTATCTGATAAATCAAACATTGCTGGCGCCTCTAGCTTAGTTGTTGAGGTTACGGCTGCGACTTTTGCTGCCAGTTTTTTCTCTTTCACTCGTTCCACTACACGCTTCACGATCGCGGCTTTCTCTGCGCTTTGTTCTGGCGCCATAATAATTGGCGAATCTTGAGTAAAGGACGAGGTTGGCAGTGCTTCCACCAACAAACCACAAGCCTGTTGCTCGGACAGCGGCTTGTCTTGGCATTTTTGAGGAGGAATCGCAGCAGGCTTACACAAGGTATCTTTCGAGGCAGAAGAACGGGCACAAGAACGACAGACAAACCTAGGCGCCACCACTAGACGGTGAATATCACCCAGACTTTCAGCAATCTGTTTGCGGCTCATCTTACATAATCGTTTCGCCATGCTACTACTCCAGCTTCCCAATTCTCGACGGTCTTACTCTACGACATCACACAAGTGTAATAATAATAATTCTTAGTTAGATATACAGTCAGTGTGCCGAATTAGCAAGAGAAAAGTATCAATAAGCGGAGTAAACGCCAGATACAAACACAGCGCCAAATCAGGCGCTGTGAGGAGAAGCTTTTGTCGTCAGGCGTTTAGGCGAGCTACGCCATTGATGCCTTCACATACACATCGAAACGGTTCTTTTTGGTTTCGATTGCCATGCTTGGCTTTTGATCATCAAGCCAGTCTGCGTAATCTGGACGCTTGACCACTACACGCTTACTCGCCAATGCCATTGCTGGAGCCAGCAAACCATCTGCATCAAGATCTGCACCAACCAAAGATTGGAAGACGCGCATCTCTTTCTTCACTAATGCCGATTTCTTTTTGTTTTCAGGGTGCGGGTACATTGGATCGAGGTACACCACATCGGGCTGGATAAAATCTTTATCTTGCGCTAATTGCTCCAGTGCATCATGGCTAGAAGCGTGAATCAAAGACATGCGCTCTGATACCCAAGTCCCGATTTCTGGATCGTGTTTCGCACGTGCCAAGCCGTCATCCAACAATGCAGCGACCACCGGATGACGCTCTACCATTTGCACTTTACAGCCTAGCGACGCCAATACGAACGCATCACGCCCTAAACCCGCGGTGCCATCCAGTACGGTTGGGGTTGCGCCTTTGTTCAAACCCGCGGCTTTCGCAATCGCCTGACCTTTACCGCCACCGAACTTGCGACGATGCCCGACTGCGCCACCAATCAAATCAACAAAGATCGCACCCAGTTTTGGCTCGTCCACTTTACGCAGCTCTAAGCGCTCAGTCGTTAGGACTAGGGCAAAGTCACTGTCGTCAGTATGAGAGAGCTGCCAACGCGCAGCGAGTTCATCAAGGTGAGACTGTTGAGATGGGTCTTCACAAATCAATTGCAGTTGCAAAAGGAGGCTCCAGTAAAAATCGGTTTAACTGCCGCTGAGTGTATACCCAACCCACCTCTAATTGCTAGGCTGGGGATAAGTTAGATGACTTTCTACTCTTCGGCTCAAGTTGTTGGAGTTCGTTGACTAGCTCAGCCAGAGGCTTAGGATGACCGATGCCATAACCTTGGCCATAGTCGACGCCAAGATCGACCAAACACGCTCTAACTTGGTCATTCTCAACAAACTCTGCCACCGTGACTTTACCCATTTGCTTGGCTAAATCGTTAATCGACCGCACCATCACGCGATCCATCTCGTTTACGTTGATATCTCGCACGAAAAGGCCATCAATTTTCACGATATCGACAGGAAGTTTCTTTAAGTAGCCAAAAGACGATAAACCGGAGCCAAAATCGTCCAACGCAATCAAGCATCCCAGCGCTTTAACACGAGTGAAGAAGTCGAGCGCTTGATCGATGTTGCTCATCGCTGCCGTTTCAGTGATTTCTAAACAGATTTTTTCACAAGGAATCGAAGACGACTGCAAACGCTCTAGCAGGAAGTCGATAAACTCTTGGTTACCCATTGATTGACCAGACAAGTTAATCGCACAGCGACCGAGCTGCTCCACGACTTCTGGACGCGCTTCAAACCACTCTAAAGTTTGGCTGATCACTTGTTTATCAATCCAGTGAGCAATGTTGTAACGCTCAGCGGCAGGGACAAAGACGCCGGGGGATAAGTAGTTGCCTTGAGCATCGCGAATACGCACCAGAATCTCAAAACACAATGGTGAACCTTCACCACTCAAATTCAAAATACGCTGAGCAAACAGTTCAAGACGCTTACTCGATAGCGCCTCATGCACCAAATTAACGCTTTGCATCTCCAACTGGCGGTGTCGCAACTCTTCGTTGTCCAAGCTAAACAAGTTATAGCGGTTACGCCCCTGCTCTTTAGCCGCATGGCAAGCCGAGTCCGCCTGAGCATGCACCATTTGTGGCGTTTCTGCCGTATGGTCGATGATGCGAACGCCCACCGAGCAGCTCATAAACAGTTGCGTGTCTTCCCAACGGAAAATCTGCTCACCCAACGTAGTGATGATCTGCTTAGCAATGTTAATCGCGCCGTGCTCATCGCAGTCTTTCAACAACACCGCAAATTCATCACCGCCCATGCGCGCCAATACCGCATTGTACGGCAAGACTTCCTCTAACATGCTGGCACAGAACTGGATCGCGGCATCACCCGCATCGTGGCCCACGGTGTCGTTGAGTACTTTGAGTTGATCAAGATCGAGGTACAACATCGCATGCACTCGACGGTGGCTTTCTACTTCTCTCAGCGCCGTTTGCAGCTCTAGCTCGAAGTAGTTGCGATTGTAGGTATCGGTCAGTAAGTCATAGCGCGCTTGATATTCGAGCTGCTTGGCGAGTTTCTTTGTTTCGGTGATATCTTCCCCAACGATCAACAATTGGTCGGAATCTCTTAATGGGCGAATGTTTTCACGTACCCATACGCTATAACCATCGGCGTGACGATATTCGATTTCTCGACGCCAAACCCCGTTCATCACCTGCTGTGGCTGCAACAAAACTTGGCGCGGGTAGAGTGCTTTTTCATCACAATAGAATGAACATAAGTATTGCCCTAGCATATCCAACGGTTGATACCCTAAAAGCTGCTGTGCAAAACGATTCACCTCTTGCACGCGGTTATTGCTATCGAGCGTCACCATCATCACAGGCTGCTGCTCATAGTAATTACGCAGACTTGATTCGCGATGATAGAGCTTGTCTTCCATCGCTTTACGGCTGGTGATATCGCGAGCTTCAAATAGATATTGCTCTTGGTTCGCCACTTGTTGTGAAAACGGTTTGAGAGACACTTCCAGCACCATGGCACCGTGTTCCTTGCTCCAGATTTCAGCCTCAAAAGTGGCCACTTGGCGATGACTAGAGTGAAAATAGCTGGCGAGTAATTGGCGCGCTTCCTCACTCCAGTTTTTGTGGTGCCAAAGTGGACGATCGACACGCATTTCCTGACGATTAAATAAAGATTGCAGACGATCGTTACCTGATTTGAGCAAACCGTGTTGGTCGAGAATGCCCATGTACTGCATACTCTGATCAAAAACCGACTCTAAAATCGCTTGGCTTTCACGGGCGATGCTCTCGCTGCGACGAATTCGCTGTAAATAGTAGCTGAGCAGCAAAATAATGATGGTCATCGCCACCAAAACACTGCCAAACAGTTTGATTTCTCGTGCGTACCGCTCAGTAAAGTCTGCCGGCTTATTGAAGAACACCGATGAAGCTTCTTGCTCTGCTCCTAAGCCCCAACGCACCACCGATTGATAATCGAGTTTGATATCCGATTCTGCACTCACCACCGCAGGCAAAGGCTGTGCTGGGTTATCGAGGACTTGCGTCAGCAACTTCCCCGCCTCAAAACCTTGGCGGTAACCGCTTTGAATAACGCCACCAACCGCGCCATGCCCTAGTCCAACATCATGCACCATAAATACAGGAGCATTGGAGGCTTGGTTGATATCACGCCAGTCCTTATCGGTCGCGATATTGCCATGGATATCTCGATAGTAAGTCCAGAACAACACCACGTTATCGATGTTCATTTTCGACACTTTTTGCTTTAGTGTTTCAACACTGTCAGGAACGAAGTGGCGAACTTTGTCGCGATATATGGGGTTATTATCGAGAAAATTCTCGATCTGGGCACGAAGTGCCGATCCCGTTACCGAATGGTCACTGACGACAAGAATCTGTTTGTGCTTGGGGTGTAATCGTTCGATAAGTGCAAGATTAGCAAGCAGGTCGACATCTTCAATCACGCCTGTGGCTTTCAATCCCCGATGCAAAGAGGAATCGTAATTGTTGATGCCACTGAAAATGACTGGAGTATCTTCTAGCACGTCCGACAGACGCTGCATTAAAGCAAGCGCGTTGTTATCACTGACGACGATCGCGTCGAAATGCTCTTCACTCAGTTTGGTGCGATAAAGGGACTCCAGCTGATTGAAAAATTGTTGGCTCTGACTGCGCTTAGAGTCGAGATACAGAATACGGATATCAAGCGGGTGCCCCTCAAGTTGCTGGGCGAAACCACGCTGAATAGAGTCGGTCCAAAAAAAACCTTGGTGGTATGAGTGAACAACGAGGACTTTTTGTTCTTGCGCCGTAGCGACAGCACTGAAAATAAGCGCTATGAAAAACAGAAAAAGTGGCACATCAACTCCATGACTTCAGAGCTACCTCGCGGTTATCCCTGCGTAAACCTTGTGAATCCTGTCCGCTGTGAGTATAAAATGAACTCCAAACCTCATACCCAACGGAAATAATTGTATGAATGCGAGCCTGCCTAAACTCGACGACCTCGATCGCGCTATTCTCAAAACTCTGATGGCGGATGCGCGTAAGCCTTACGCGGAAATGGCAAAACAATTTAATGTCAGCCCAGCGACCATCCACGTTCGTATCGAGAAAATGAAAGCGGCGGACATCATCGAAGGTACTGAGGTAATCGTCAATACTAAAAAGCTAGGATACGACGTATGTTGCTTTATTGGCATCAACTTGAATGCAGCGCGTGACTATCATTCAGCGCTAGAAAAGCTCAATGCCCTCGATGAAGTGGTAGAAGCTTACTACACCACAGGCGCGTATAACATATTCGTCAAATTGATGTGCAAATCGATTGAGGAGCTGCAATTTGTCTTGATTGATAAGCTTCAAGCGATCGACGAAGTGCAATCCACTGAAACGCTGATTTCACTGCAAAACCCGATCAATCGCAGCGTCAATCCATAATGCCCTGAATCAGATACTAAAAGTTGAATCTAAGAACAAAAAAATGGGCAGCCACTTGGCTGCCCATTTTCATTCTCAATCGAGATTACGCTGCGATACCAGAATGGCGCAGTAGCGCATCGATTTCTGGCTCACGACCACGGAAGCGCTTAAACAGCTCCATTGGTTCTTCACTGCCACCCATTTCTAGGATGTTGTTCAAGAAACTCAGACCGGTTTCTTTGTTGAAGATGCCTTCTTCTTCAAAGCGAGAGAACGCATCTGAAGACAGCACTTCTGCCCATAGGTAGCTGTAGTAACCTGCGCTGTAACCACCAGCAAAGATGTGGCCAAAGCTGTGTGAGAAACGCGCCCACTCAACCGCTGGTACAACTGCCACTTTCTCTTTCACTTCTGCCAAGGTTTCCAGCACACGAGCACCCACTTCTGGGTCGTATTCTGTGTGCAGAGTGAAGTCGAACAAACCAAACTCTAGCTGACGTAGGATGCCCATCGCTGACTGGAAGTTCTTCGCTGCGAGCATTTTGTCTAGCATCGCTTTTGGTAGCGGCTCGCCAGTCTCGTAGTGACCAGAAATAAACGCCAGCGCGTCTTCTTCCCAGCACCAGTTTTCTAGGAACTGACTTGGTAGCTCAACCGCATCCCAAGGCACACCGTTGATACCCGATACAGCGCCTGTTTCTACTTGCGTCAGCATGTGGTGGATACCGTGACCAAACTCATGGAACAGAGTCACAACTTCATCGTGCGTAAACAGTGCAGGCTTATCACCCACTGGACGGTTGAAGTTACACGTTAGGTAAGCAACCGGTGTTTGTAGCTCGCCTGATAGCGTTACGCGACGACCACGGCAATCGTCCATCCACGCACCGCCACGTTTGTGTTCGCGTGCGTATAGATCTAGGTAGAAGCTGCCGCGCAGTGTACCTTCGCCGTCGAAGATATCGAAGAAACGCACTGATTCGTGCCAAGTATCCACGCCTTCACGTTCTGTCACTGTCATACCAAACACGCGGTTTAGCACTTCAAACAGACCACTTACTGCTTTTGATTCAGGGAAGTAAGGACGCAGTTCTTCATCCGAAATTTGGAATAAGTGCTGCTTTTGCTTCTCGCTGTAGTACGCGATGTCCCATACGTTTAGCTCGCTGACACCAAATTCCGCATTCGCAAACTGGCGTAGCTCTTCGATTTCGCGTTCACCTTGTGGTTTCGCTTTGGTTGCCAAATCGTTCAAGAAGCCAAGAACTTGCGCTGGATTCTCTGCCATTTTAGTTGCCAGAGATTTCTCACTGTAAGTGTTAAAACCCAACATGCGAGAGATTTCATGACGCAGTTTTAGCTGCTCAGTGATGATTTCTGAGTTGTCCCATTTACCTGCGTTTGGACCTCGGTCAGAAGCACGCGTTACGTACGCTTCGTACACTTCTTTACGTAGGTCTTGGTTATCACAGTACGTCATCACCGGTAGGTAAGACGGGATATCTAGCGTGATTAGGTAGCCATCCAGCTCTTTTGCTTCTGCTGCTGCTTTTGCCGCTGCAAGTGCAGATTCTGGCATACCCGCTAGGTCTTTTTCGTCGGCAACGTGCTTCGTCCAACCCATGGTTGCATCCAGCACATTGTTAGAGAATTTTGAGCTCAGCTCAGACATGCGCTTGCTGATTTCGCCGTAGCGATGTTGCTCATCTGATGGTAGACCGATGCCCGAAAGCTCGAAGTCGCGTAGAGAATCAGAAATGGTCTTTTGCTGTGCACGCGTTAGCGTCGCGTACTCTTCGCTTGCTTTGATCGCTTTGTACGCTTCGTAAAGACCTTTGTGCTGACCAACCCAAGTACCGTACTCAGACAGGATTGGTAGGCAGCTTTCGTAAGCTTCGCGAAGTTCTTCGCTGTTCACTACTGAGTTCATGTGACCCACTGGTGACCAAATGCGGCTCAAGCGGTCATCCGCTTCTTCAATAGGCGCGATCACACTGATCCAGCTTGGGTTTGCGTTGTCTTTTAGTACCTCGTCAATCTTGGCACGACAATCCGCAATCGCCTGCTCCACTGCAGGTTTAATGTGTTCTGGTTTGATTTGCGAAAACGGAGGAAGATCCGTAAACGTAAGAAGTGGATTAGACATGAATAATTCCTTTTGTGTTTTGGCTCTGTATTTGCCTAGTCGCATTTGCAAACAATCTATTGGTATTTGCAAAACTGTAGGCGAACTCAATGCACAGGCAAGCCGACAACATGGATGGGGGGATTTCCGTTCCCTTTCTCGATGCAGCAATGACCGAATGGGTCAAAGAGCGCTTACTCTGTCCTTGAGTCTTGTTATGCCTAAGTTCGGTTTGGCACTCTATTGGAGCGGCGCAATCCCACTTAGGTTCAATTTGTTTACTCATACTAAGTATGGGTGACTTAAAGAAATTTCAATAGCGAATCCCTATCAGTGATACTGATTTGAATCGAAGTTCTACTTCTTTAAGTTACTTGAGTATAATACCGCCATATCGCGAAAATCACAGACCACACTCAGTCAAAGAGTGTTTCGAGAGTTTAATTTGTTAAGTTACCGCCACAGCTTCCACGCTGGCAACCATGCTGACGTGGTAAAACACATCGTTCAAAGCCTCATTCTTGATGCACTAAAGCAGAAAGATAAGCCGTTTGTTTATCACGATACCCACTCGGGTGTGGGACGCTACGATCTGACTCACGAATGGTCTGAGAAAACGGGCGAATACAAACAAGGCATCGCGCGCATTTGGGACAACCCAAATATTCCTGAAGACATCGCAAGCTACATCGATTCAATCAAAACGTTGAACAACGGTGAGAAGCTGCGTTACTACCCTGGTTCACCGCGCGTTGCACGTGCGCAAATCCGCCCACAAGACCGTATGGTTCTGACTGAGCTGCACCCAGCCGATCACCCGCTACTAGAGCAAGAGTTCCACCGCGATCGTCAAGTGAGCATCTACAAAGAAGATGGCTTCAAGCGCCTGAAAGGCAGCCTGCCACCGCAAGAGCGTCGTGGTTTGGTGCTGATTGACCCACCATACGAGCTAGCGAAAGAATACCGCGACGTCGTGCAAGCGATTTTCCAAAGCCACAAGCGTTGGGCAACTGGCATCTACGCGATTTGGTACCCAGTGGTAAACCGCTGTGATATCGAAGATATGATTGAAGGCTTGGAAGGACTGGGCATTCGCAAAATCCTGCAAATCGAATTGGGCGTCTCTCCTGACACCAACGAGCGTGGCATGACGGCATCAGGCATGATCGTGATTAACCCACCGTGGAAACTGGAAAGCCAGATGAAAGAAATTCTGCCATTCCTGCAAGAAGCGATCGCGCCAGCAACAGGTCACTGGAAAGTCGACTGGATCGTTCCAGAATAAAAAACACCGAATTTCAGAATCTTAAAGCGTAACGATGACCTCGTTGCGCTTTTTTATTTATTTTCTAAAAAATTTTCGTCTTCGCTTCGTCTTTTCTTTTTTGCCTGCGTCTTAGGGATGTAAACAAGCTAAAACATAGAGAGAAATGACCATGCTTAAAGTTATCAGTTTTAAAATTTGCCCATTTGTTCAACGCGTAACCGCAGCACTAGAAGCAAAACAGATCCCTTACGAGATTGAATACATCAGCTTAAAAGACAAGCCACAATGGTTCCTAGATATCTCACCAAACGGTCAAGTGCCTGTGATGGTGACAGAATCAGGCACGGCACTGTTTGAATCGGATGCGATCATCGAATACATCGAAGACGAATACGGTCCATTAGAGCAAGGCGTGACAAACGAGCAACGTGCACTGGATCGCGCATGGAGCTACCTAGGTTCAAAACACTACTTGCCTCAGTGCGGCACCATGGGCAGCAAAGACCAAGCAACCTTTGAAGAGCGCGCAGAGAAGCTGATCAAAGCGTTCCAAAAAGCAGAAAATCAACTGTCTGGTGAAACCAAGTTCTTTAAATCCGATGAACTAAGCAATGTAGACATGGCTTGGTTGCCGCTTCTGCATCGTGCTTCCATCGTCAAAGCGCACTCTGGTTACGACTTCTTCTGTGGTCTACCAAAAATGCAGGCATGGCAAAAGCACATCCTAGAATCAGGATTGGTAGAGAAGACCGTATCGGAAGACTTCGTGCAGCTGTTTAGTGATTTCTACCTAACCAACACTTATCTTGCGGACGGCAAAGACGTGCAAGCCCAGTCAGGCTGTGGCACATCAAGCTGCTGCGGTTAATGATTTCCCCCTACCCTGAGCATGAAAAACACTAAGCGGAATAGCGCCTTATTCCGCTTTGCTACCCTTTCATCGCTATTTGTCATAAGCAATGTCACTTTTTCCCATTTAGGAAATTGCTAGACTCGATTTATGATAGGGACATGGAATTAACAACAATTCCGTTGGGCTGTTGAGTTCATCACCCACCACCCCAATGTAATTATTGTCAGACAAAATTAATAAGCTCTTGGAGAAAGTAATGGCGACTCATTTTGATTATATCTGTATCGGCGGCGGCAGCGGCGGTATCGCATCAGCAAACCGTGCGGCAATGTACGGTGCTAAAGTAGCGCTTATCGAAGCTCAAGACCTTGGCGGTACCTGTGTAAACGTTGGTTGTGTGCCTAAGAAAGTGATGTGGCACGGCGCGCAAGTTGCAGAAGCAATGAACCTATACGCAGAAGACTACGGCTTCGATGTAGATGTAAAAGGTTTCGACTGGAGCAAACTGGTTGAGAGTCGTCAGGCTTACATTGGTCGTATCCACCAATCTTACGACCGCGTTCTTGGCAACAACAAAGTAAACGTTATCAAAGGCTTTGCTAAGTTCGTTGACGAGAAAACGGTTGAAGTAAACGGTGAACACTACACAGCGGATCACATCCTGATCGCAGTGGGTGGTCGTCCAACGATTCCAAACATCCCAGGTGCAGAATACGGCATCGATTCAAACGGCTTCTTCGAGCTTGCTGAGCAACCAAAACGCGTTGCAGTGATCGGTGCAGGTTACATCGCGGTAGAAATCGCTGGCGTACTGCATGCACTTGGCACAGAAACACACCTATTCGTTCGTAAAGAATCACCACTACGTAGCTTCGATCCAATGATCATCGAAACGCTAGTAGAAGTGATGGACGCAGAAGGTCCAACTCTGCACACCCACTCTGTTCCAAAAGAAGTGGTAAAAGAAGCAGACGGAAGCCTAACTCTGCACCTAGAAAACGGTGAGAGCCAAAACGTTGATACCCTAATCTGGGCAATCGGTCGTCACCCAGCAACTGACGCTATCAACCTAGCATCAACTGGCGTTGCAACGAACGATCGTGGCTACATCAAGGTAGACGAGTACCAAGAAACGAACGTGAAAGGCATCTACTGTGTAGGTGACATCATGGAAGGCGGTATCGAGCTAACACCAGTGGCTGTTAAAGCGGGTCGTCAACTTTCTGAGCGTCTGTTCAACAACAAACCAAACGCGAAAATGGACTACGATTTGGTACCAACTGTGGTATTCAGCCACCCACCAATCGGCACTATCGGTCTAACAACTCAAGAAGCAGAAGAGAAGTACGGCAAAGACAACATCAAAGTCTACACGTCTGGCTTTACTGCGATGTACACAGCGGTTACTAAGCACCGTCAACCATGTAAGATGAAGCTAGTATGTGCTGGCGAAGAAGAAACGGTTGTTGGCCTACACGGCATCGGCTTTACCGTTGATGAAATGATTCAAGGCTTCGGCGTAGCAATGAAGATGGGCGCAACCAAAGCAGACTTCGACTCTGTTGTGGCTATCCACCCAACGGGCTCTGAAGAGTTCGTGACGATGCGTTAATCACGCGTGAATCACTTTGCTGATTTAAGCAGATAAACAAAAAGGGTCATCAATTACTTGATGACCCTTTTTCTATTCACGTTTTAAAACGTTCGGGGGTATTTCGGAGCCGTTTGCGCGTTTTACTTAACTGCGCGAACCAATTCAGCAATACCTTCCCAATCGCCGTTGTCCATCATAGCGGTTGGCACCATCCAAGTACCGCCACAAGCGACAACTGATTTGAGCGCTAGGTAATCTTCCACGTTAGAAGGGCTTACACCACCTGTTGGCATGAATTCCACTGGGTAAACCGCCGTTAGTGCTTTAAGCATGTTTACGCCACCTGATGGCTCAGCAGGGAAGAACTTCAGGGTGCGTAGACCCATTTCCATCGCTTGCTCAACCAAGCTTGGATTGTTTACACCCGGTACAATTGTCACGTTACGTTGCTGACAGTATTTCACTGTGGTTGGGTTGAAGCCAGGGCTCACGATAAAGTCCACGCCCGCTTCAATTGCGATGTCCACTTGCTCTGTTGTCAGTACTGTACCAGCACCGATCAGCAGTTCTGGGTACGCTTCACGCATGATGCGGATCGACTCAGCCGCCGCTTCAGTGCGGAATGTCACTTCCGCACATGGTAAACCGTTTTCTACCAACACTTTTGCCAGTGGCAGAGCGTGTGCTACATCGTTGATTGCGATAACTGGGACGATTTTGATTTCTCTTAATCGTTGTTCAAGTGTTGTCATGGGTAACCTCTAAAGAATAAAGCTTAATGTTGCTACGATAATAAACGCGATACTACCAAGTAAAGTTTCCATTACCGTCCAAGTTTTTAGCGTTGTTTTCTCATCCATCTCTAGTAGACGAGATACTAGCCAGAAACCAGAGTCGTTGAAGTGAGAAAGCACTGTTGCACCACCTGCAATCGCGATAACGATAAAGCATAGGTCTAGCTCGCTCAAACCAGTTGATACCGCCACTACTGGCGCAATAAGTGCTGCAGTTGTCGTTAGTGCTACAGTTGCTGAGCCTTGAGCAACACGCAGACAGGTAGAGATAACAAACGCTGCTACGATCACTGGCATACCTGTGTCAGTCAGAACGTCTGCTAGTGCATCACCGATACCACTTGCACGCAGTACGCCACCAAACATGCCGCCCGCACCTGTTACTAGGATAACGCCACAGATCGGAGCCAATGAGTCGCCACACAGCTTCTCAAGTTTTGCCATGCCATAGTCTTTCGCGAATACCGCAAGAGACACTAGCAGAGTAATCAGAAGGGCTACTGGTGTTTTACCTAGCATACGTAGGAACTCAACCAGAGCTGTTTTGCCATCAATCACACCCGCAACCGCTAGCGTGTTCAGTACTGTGTCTAAACAGATTAGCAGTACAGGCAGCACTAGGATGGTCATTACTGTGCCAAATTTTGGCAGCTTAGATTCATCAACTTGTGTTTCACCGTTGAAGAACGCTTTTGATAGTGGGATATCGAATTTCTTGCCTGCGTACAGACCAAATAGGTAAGCGCCTAGGTACCAAGTTGGGATAGCCACTAGGATACCAACAACAAGCAGTAGACCAATGTTTGCACCTAGGAATTCTGCTGCTGCAACAGGACCTGGGTGCGGAGGAACAAAGCCGTGCATTACTGCAAACGCACCCGCTGCTGGTAGTGCGTATTTGATTGGCGAACCACCAAAGCGTGCTGCCACACTTAGGATGATTGGCATCATGACCACTAGGCCAGCGTCAAAGAAGATTGGGAAACCGAACAGTAGTGAAGCCACACCCAATGCAAATGGTGCACGCTCTTTACCGAAGCGTCCAATCAAAGTATCTGCCAGCACTTGCGCACCGCCAGTTACTTCCAAAATCTTACCGATCATTGCGCCAAGACCAACCAGCAATGCAACTGAAGCCAACGTGCCACCAAAGCCACTCATCATAGTTGGGACAACTTGGTCAGAAGAAACGCCAGTCGCCAATGCTGTACCTAAACTCACCATAGTTAGGGAAGCAAAAGCGTGCACTTTTAGTTTAATAATCAATACAAGTAACGCTGCAATCGCGAGGACTGCAATCGTTAGTAGGAACGTAGGGTCTGGAGCTTGGGTTAGCTGTTCCATGGGTTCACCTTTAAGAATTATTGTTTGTGTTGTGGTTCACATTTATTTGAGTTACCGGTAACATGTTACCGATAACATGAATAAGATAAACCCATATTTTAAAGTGAATTCGAAAATTGAGATCACGCGCAAATTTGTTATGAGGATAAGTTATGGCTGGTAGTAGTGTCGTCGTTATGGGCGTTTGTGCGAGTGGCAAAACCACAATTGGTGAGCACTTGGCAAAAAAGCTGGGACGTAAATTCATTGATGGTGATGATCTTCACCCACGAGCAAACATTCAGAAGATGGCATCAGGTCAACCTCTGAACGACGACGACCGCAAACCTTGGCTAGAACGTATCCGCGACGCTGCTTATAGCTTAGAAAGCAAAAACGAGCACGGCATTATTGTCTGTTCGGCACTAAAAAAGATTTATCGTGACCAAATCCGCGAAGGCAACGAGAACGTGACCTTCCTTTTCCTAGACGGCAGCAAAGAACTGATCCTTGAGCGCATGCGTGCACGCCAAGGTCACTTCATGAAAGAGAACATGGTCAACAGCCAGTTTGAAACGCTAGAGCGTCCAGAAGATGAGCCTCGCACCATTTTCGTCAGCATTGATGCAACCATTGAAGACGTTGTGTCGAATGCCGCTGAGCTAATCCTAGTGCAAGACGAGGCAATGGCATGACTCATCAAGTAATCTTAGACGTTACCCAGCGCTTAGTTGAGCGCAGCCAAGAGGCGCGAGCAGCGTTTCTTGCTCGCACTGAAGTCCAAGCCGAAGCTGGCAAAGGTCGTGTCGGTCTGTCTTGTGGTAACTTGGCTCACGCCGTTGCGGCATCTTGTTCTTCAGAAAAGAAAAACATTCTGGATTTCACTCATTCGAATGTGGCGCTGATCAGTGCTTACAACGATATGCTGAGTGCCCACCAGCCTTACCAACACTACCCAGATCAAATCAAGCAAGTGCTGTCTGGTTACGGTCACACTGCGCAAGTTGCTGGCTGTGTTCCGGCAATGTGTGATGGCGTGACTCAAGGTCAAGCGGGCATGGACATGTCACTGTTTTCTCGTGACTTAATTGCTCAATCGACAGCACTTTCACTGAGCCACAACGTATTCGATGCGACCTTGTTACTGGGCATCTGCGACAAAATCGCACCGGGACAACTGATGGGCGCGCTGTCTTACGCACACCTACCAACGGCGTTTGTGCCAGCAGGTTTGATGGCAACGGGCATCAGCAATGAAGAGAAAGTCGACGTTCGACAAAAATACGCGGCGGGCGAAGTAGGTAAAGACGCACTGCTTGATATGGAGTGTCGTGCTTACCACTCAGCAGGTACGTGTACCTTCTACGGCACCGCAAACACCAACCAACTTGTGTTTGAAGCAATGGGTTTGATGCTGCCAGGTTCAGCATTCATCCACCCACATACTGAGCTACGTAAGGCGCTGACCGATCATGCAGCTCTGAAAATCGCGGCAATGAATGCAGGTTCAGCAAACTTCCGCCCATTGTCTGAAGTTGTTACAGAAAAGAGCCTAATCAACGGTATTATTGCTCTGTTGGCATCGGGCGGCAGCACCAACCACACCATCCACATGTTGGCGGTGGCGCGTGCAGCAGGTTTGATTCTGGCATGGCAAGACATCAGTGACCTATCTGAAGTCGTGCCACTATTAGCGCGCGTTTACCCGAATGGTCCAGCTGACATGAACGCGTTCCAAGAAGCGGGCGGCGTACCTGCGCTATTACATCGTTTGGACGAGTCAGGCTTGCTTCACCGTGACGTGAAACCGGTATTCGGCGAATTCGAAGACCAAATGACGCTACCAAGCTTAGTCGATGGCAAACTGACTTGGACTCCATGTGGTGGCAGCCAAGACAGCGAAGTGATTGCAGCGCCAACGCAAGCTTTCCAAAATACTGGTGGTACTCGCGTACTTCACGGTAACTTGGGTAAAGCGGTGGTGAAAGTCTCTGCGGTGAAAGAAGATCAGCGCATCATCGAAGCGCCTGCGCTCGTATTCCAATGCCAGCACGAAGTGGAAGCGGCATACAAACGCGGTGAACTAAACCAAGATTGCATCGTGGTTGTGACGCACAACGGCCCTGCAGCGAACGGCATGCCAGAGCTGCATAAACTGATGCCAATTCTTGGCAACGTGCAGAAAGCGGGCTTTAAAGTCGCGCTAGTAACAGACGGTCGACTATCGGGTGCATCCGGTAAGATTCCATCAGCAATCCACGTTTCTCCAGAAGCAATTCGTGGCGGCGCGATTGGCTTGGTGCGCAATGGAGACATCATCCGCGTTGATTGCCAAACTGGCGAGCTGAATAACCTAAGCGACGTTGCGGGTCGTGAATTGTTAGAGATGGATACTGAAGCCAAGCAACAGACTTGGGGTCGTGGTTTCTTTAGCGTGATTCGTCAGAGCGTTTCGAGCGCAGAAGAAGGCGCAAGCTTTATTGTTTAAGGCGGGAAGAAAGACCCCGTCATTCCGACGAGCCTAGGCGAGATCAGGAATCTAATATCAAAGTGCTGTGAAGCGAGAGGAAACACCTCTGCCACAGCACTTTTTGTTGGTAGATTCTGAATCACGCTCGTCCCTCGCTGTTCAGGATGACGAGCTTTGGGGTTGGTCACTTTTCTTTTTAAATAAATGAATCCGTCATTCCGACGAGCCTAGGTGAGATCAGGAATCTAATATCAAGCTGTCTTCATCACCACAACCGCGGCAATCACCACAAAGATACCAAACCAGCCAATCGGCTTAAGCTTTTGTTTGAACAGCAAAGCGCCACCAATCGCGGTACCTAAGATACCTATTGCACCCCAAGAGGCGTATGCGATCGCAAGGTCGATCTCTTTTACCGCTTGAGCAAGCAAAGTAAACGCTGCCATCACCAAAACAATCGCAGTGATGCCCCACCCTCTGTGCTTAAAGCCTTTAGAGCGAGTCAGCGCCATGTTCGCCATAATGTCGACCAACGCCGCCATGACAACAAATCCAAATGAAACAGTAAAAAATTGGCTCATGATTAATACCTCGCATTCGATGAGCTTGGCAACTCATCTTTTTGTTGAGGCTGACCGTGTGATTCACCGAGCGTCACACACACAATACCGACCACCGCCAGCGCCAAACCAAGCAACTGCTGCGTACTTAAGTTGGCATCAAATAAAACGATAGAAACCAGGGTAATCAAGGCGATACCCAAACCTTCCCACGTTGCGTACGCGACACCGATAGAGATTTTCTTTGCCGCTTTCGACAAGAAGTAATAGGAAATGGCGATCAGAACGTACATCACCAGATAGCCTTCCCACGCATTACTTTCACCAATAAACGACATCGTACTGGTACCGGCAACTTCGGCAACGATGGCGAGCAATAAAAATAGACGTGCAATGAGCATGATTCATCCTCCCCAGAAATTAAAAAACTGCATAACGGAGAATGGTGAATGTCCTTTAAGAATCAGACATTCAAAGAATTGATAAGATAAAAAGAGCCGCTTCTCCTGACTATTTGTAGTCAGATTAGCCCTTCTTCAGCGAAACAGACAGGTAATTGAGATATTCATTTTTGAATATCTTAAAGGACAGTTTGCTTATCCGATCACGTTAATGGCGTATTGAGGGTTTGCTGCACTACTTGGTGCAAATGGCGGTGCAATGGGTGGTTGCGGTAGGTCTGCAAATAACCGCCCGAAACAACAAATTGACTGAACTCTCGGTTGACCATCGGCATTGGGTAAGACGCAAGTTCGTGCATCAAGTGCGCAGTACTTTGGCTAGCATACATGATGGCATCGGTTTCAAGCAGCATTTGGCAAGCAACACGTAAATTGTAGGATTTAAGCAACACAACGGGCTCATAACCCATGCGGCGATATTCCGATTCCACCGTACACAGCGGGTTGTAAGACGCTGGCGCAGGCAAAGAAACCAGTGGCAATTTCGACACTGTATCCCAATCATTGCTGATTTGCGACAACGTCGGATGGTCTTTACGAGCCAAAATCACGCGCTTTTCAACAAATAGAGGGCGCATGTAGATGTCTTTCGACAACTCGGTTTCTTGGTCGAGAATGCAGTAGTCATGCTCGCCCTCTAGCATCTCGTCTTGGGAATAAATGTTCCAGCTTGAGAAAGCAAACGAGGCTTGAGGAAACGCCTGATGGCAACCGCGCAATAAACGCTGACCTTGTTCGTCCATCAAATAAGGGTCAGTCACAATCGCAATCTGACCTTGGTATTCGAGTGGGTCGAATTCCGAAAACTCCTGCACTACTTTTTCTAGTGGAGACAGCATGTTATCAAACTCCGCCGCTAAGCGAATCGCCATTGGGGATGGCTCTACCCCATGAGCTTTACGCACAAACAGCGGATCATCAAACACGTCTTTGAGTTTCATCACCCCACGACTGGCGCTGGGTTGCGAAATGCCAAGCTGCATCGCCGCCAACTTGATGCTGCGATTTTCTACCACGGCTTTAAGTAAGCGCATTAAATTAAGATCTAACGCATCAAGTTGATGTGGCATGCCCGTGTCCTTATCAGAAACGAATGATGAAAAATAAACGTGAGTGAGTTAGACGCTCTCGCCTGCTGTAATTTGATAGCCCATGTTCACGACCGTCTCAGCTTGCTCTTCACCCTTAAGGCGTGCAATCAATAGCTCGGCACTTTTCTCACCAATCTCGAAACGCGGTGTATCCACACTGGTCAGTTTCGGGCTGATGGTTTGTCCGATGTCTAATGCGTTGTAACCCACCACCGCAAGTTGATCGGGTACTTTGATGCCGCGTTGCTGAGCACTCAACAAGGTACCAATCGCGATGTCATCGTTGGTACAAAATACGCCATCAAGTTCTGGGTAGGTTGCCAGTGCGCGCTCCAACAAATCATGTGCCAGCGAGAAGCTTGAGTGATCGCCCGTTAGCACGTGTTTTGGCTCCAACCCTGCTTCTATCATTGCACGATCGTAGCCCTGCATACGCAATTTAGTACGCGTATCCAAACGAGCACCGAAGTAAACGATTGTACGCTTGCCCGATTCCAACATGCGCTTTACGACGCTGTAAGAAGCATCTTCGTGATCCATACCAACCGCCATATCTATCGGCTGCTCTGGCAATTCCATGGTTTCGACCACGGGTACACCTGCGTTCTTGATCATCTGCAAAGTGCGTTGAGTATGGTGACTTTCGGTTAGGATTAAGCCGTCAACTTGATAAGAAAGCAGCGACGCAATTTTGCGTTCTTCTTCCAGCTCGTCATAACTAAAGTGCGCAAGTAACGTTTCGTAGCCATTGGCTTTAGTGACGGTTTCAATGCCCTGAACAAAAGACGCAAAAATTTGGTTGGACAGTGAAGGTAACAAAATACCAATCGCTTTACTGGAAGACTTCGACAACATCGCCGGTGCACGGTTTTCGATGTAGCCCATCTCTTCAATCACGGCGGCAATCTTCACCCGTGTTTTTTCTGCCACCGAGTCTGGATTGCGCATGTAACGCGAGACGGTCATTTTTGTTACGCCAACTTTGTCTGCGACATCCTGCAATGTCGTTCTTGCTTTCTTATTCTGCTGAGCCATAAATATCTAATTTATCAGTAATGTTACTAGTAACATTATGACTAATAGACTCGTCGCCGACAAGCTCAGTAAAAACCATCTGCTACATCATTAATAAAACCATAACCTTAACGCTCAAATAACCATCAAATTGCAATGCTAACATTGTGATTTAGAGCTTAATAAATAAATGACATTAATATTGAGTTTCTTATAAAATACCGTACCTAAAACAATAAGATACGAAGCACAGTGCCGTTAATCTCCAGCGAAACCCAGATTTACTATCACCTGCTTGATCTGGACGACTCTCAGAAGCAGCAATACCTCGACGAATTGCAGCAGAGTCAACCTGAGCTGTATCTCCAAGTCGCCCCTCTTTTAGCCAGCGAAAGTGAAGAAGAACAACTGACACAGTTGCTCGGCTTCGGTGCTAGCTTGGCGACCACAAAAGAGGTCGATCTCACGGGGGAAGTGATCAGCAAGTACCGTCTTACCCACGAGTTAGGTCGTGGAGGCATGGGGGTGGTATATGCAGCATTGCGCGCTGACGAGACGTTTGAACAAGACCTGGCGATCAAGTTCATCCAAGCCAATCTCAGTAATGTTTTGGGCAAACGCGCGCTGTTTGATGAAGCCCAGCTTCTGGCTCGTTTGAACCACCCTTACATTGCCAAAGTGTTTGATGGCGGCTTGCACGGCGATTCAGTTTATATCGTGATGGAGCGCGTTTTTGGTCAGACTCTAGACTCCTATTTGTTGCTCACGCCAATGGAAGAGGACGACAAGTTGTTGCTGTTCAAGCAGATTTGTCAGGCAATGGAACACGCCCACCAGCATCAAGTTCTACATGCGGATCTCAAACCAGAAAACATCCTGATTGATCGCAATAAACGACCAAAACTGCTCGATTTCAACCTGACACAAAAGGTGCAATCAAGCAGTGATGATGCGTCTCCAGCATTGATCGCCTTCAGTGAGAAATACGCCAGCCCAGAACAACAAGCCGGAGCATTTTTGACTGAGCAAAGTGATGTGTATTCACTGGGTAAGATTCTGGCGCTGATGTTTCCTGATCAGCCAATGTGGACAGATATTTATTGGGTGGTAAGGCGCGCGACGCGGACCAAAGCGAAACAGCGCTACCTCAATGTTCGCGCACTGCGCCAAGATATTGAATGCATTTTGGAGCGACGCCCAATTGAGCAAAAGAAGCACTGGCCGCTGTACAGCACGCTTCGTTTAGTACAACGTCGACCGCTGCCATCGGTGTTGTCCGCAATCTTAGTGTTATCTGGCTTGCTATTTGGTAACACGCTGATTCAAAAAAACATACAACTGCAACAAGAGAAGAAGATTGCAGAAGACATCATGTACGAAGTCACGCGCCTTGTCTTTCATGCCAAGGGGCAAAACGTCGAGCAAATGTCCGTCAGTGCCATGATGGAGCTGACACGCAGGCGAATTCTGTCTAACCCAGATATTCCCAAACACATAAAACAAAAAATGTTGTTGGCGATGATGACGCCGGTGCCAGAGAAGCACCTCACTAAATCAATAAGTTGTCAGCCAAATTGTGCACCAAAGGACCGCACTCAACAGTAAGGCTAAACAAGAAAAAGGCTTAAAAACTAAGATGCACACACGTTCCGTTGCGATCTGGCTGTCTGCTTTAGCGATAGCGCCAGCATGGGCGAGCTCAACTTCTGCGACTCCCTCGTTAGAAGCAACAACGCCTACCATAAAGCAAGGTTTCTTCATCGATTCACCGGTGACTGGTCTGTATTACAAAACCAGCTCCAACCTTTCTGGCCACACCGATAAAGGCGCGTTTCAGTATCGCCCTGGCGATGTCATCAGCTTCTTCCTCGGCAATGACGACAAAGGCTACTTGCTCACTACGATGTCGAGCCAAGAAGTGCTCACGCCAACCATGGCGACCACCAAGCCAAGTCGCAGTATCAACATGACCCGCTTATTGCTCTCTCTCGATAGCACACCAGAAAACCGCCAAGAGATTGTACTGGCTAATAAAGTACTCTCCGACCCCACTTTCCAAGCGCAACTCAAGCGCCTCGACCTCAACTTTCTAGATGACGCTAGACAACAACTCAATTTGGATTGGGTTTCGGTACAAGAAGCGGTCGAACACCTCAATGAAAGCCAACGCTATATCGAGAAGAACTTTGCCTCAGATGAAATCATTTTTGAGCCTCGTGATGTGCGCTTTAAGAACATCATCATCAAGAAGAAGGATTGGCAAGGTCGCGCCTGTGCGTTTGATATCCGTTATCAGCACCATCCCCGCTATCGCCCACCAATCGGTGAGGTTAACTTCACCATCACTGAAGAAAATCTGATCCAGCACCCAAGCGTGGGGGACTATTTCCAAGGCTGTTTCTTAGCGCTCAATCAAAGCGTCACCGAAGACATTATCGAACCAATTGAAAATTTCTCAGAGTGGGAGAGCTTTGTCGGCTGCGCGGATACAGGTTGCACCCGCAATGACCTAAATGGCTTCTCGCTGGAAGATTATGATGATGAAGGCGACTGGAAATATCGCTCGGTCGCACTCAACTTCGATCCAAATACCCAACTGTTGATGGAAAAAGTGCAAGGTTTGGGGCCAAATGAACACGTTAAGCACCATAACCGCACTGAAATGCTGTGGTTTACCTATCCTGATTCAGTTGATAACCAAATTGCCTACCAAGGCGTGTGGCAGCAAACTCAATACCTACAAGACTCGATGAAACAATCGTGTCTTCTAATGCGCCATAACCAAGTGTTGCGTTTACCTGTCGATGCCGTTAAATGCCCCACAGATATCAGCCTATACACCCAAGACGTCACTAACGAATACTTAGACATGTGGTGGGTCAACAACGATCAGGAAAACGCCGAATTAGCACAGATGAACGTGATGGTTCGCTGGTCACCCGCCCCTTCAGAAATCAACTACACCACGTGGGAATACCTGCCAGCAGGCAAAACGTGGGAGCAAGGCATTTTGTATCGTTACCAGCAAGACATCAGTCGTAATCGCGATGGCTCTGATCGTATCGAAACCCATTCTATCTCTGAGTTTGTAAAAGTAAGTGAGGACGTATAGCCATGGCTTCTAAATCTACCCTGACGCAAATTATCCAGCAGTGGCAAGCCGGCGATAAAAAAGCGGAAAGTGAGTTGTACCAATTCGCTTACCTACAGCTGCGTAAGATTGCTCAGCAAGAACGTGAACGCAACGCAGAGAAATACGGCACCGACAACAAGGTGCTTTCAGACAGCGTAAACAGCACCACGGCGCTCATTCATGATGCTTATTTGAAAATGTCTAACTGCGACATGAGTGAGATTGAAACCAAGCGCGACTTCTTCTTAATGGCAGCCAAAGTGATGCGCCAAATCTTGATCGACAACGCACGCGCCCATCAAGCGCAGAAGCGCCAACACATCACCTTGATGAAGGAGGAAGAAGATCGCTTCGAGCAACTCATCATCATGGATAAAGCGCTCGACAGCTTCAGTGTGCGTTATCCGCGCCAGTCTAACGCTTTGAAGCTCAAGTACTTGATGGGTATGAAAAACCAAGAGATCTGTGAACTGCTGGAATGCAGCGCCAGTTTGATTGAAAAAGACTTAAAGTTTTCACGCAGTTGGCTGCACTCAAGAATGGCGCACGCGTAACATCATGACAAAAAAATACTGGATTGCAGGCGCACTTGGTATCTGCTTGATGGCAAGCTATTGGCTTTCAGATGAACAAACGACAGCTGTCGCTGCTAATATCAAACCTGCACAAAATAGTACTGATAAGAAAGACGCCGCTCATGGTGAGCGCACTTCTTTGATTGAAGTAAAACAAGCTTTAACCTCGTCAGCACTAGAGCGGAGCAACGATCTCGCCTTTGAAAAAGCTCTCGAATCAACCTTGTCAGAGCACCCTGAACAGGTTCCAGATGCTTTTGGATCATCGGTGGTCAATTACTCCGGAAGCCTGACTCAAACCTACGTTAGCAACAACCCAAACCATGATTCGACAGACAACGGCAAACCGATCATCAACCTTGCGGTAGAACAGCAGCTTCAAACCATCATCTTTGGTTGGGAGCTAGCACAGAACAACCCGATCAACTATTCGCTGGGGTTGGAGCAGCTGTTTGAAGATCCAGAAGGCGACCTTCTCACCACCCGAATTTGGTTGGAAAACGCCAATGGGTTAAGTGTCCTTAATCAAGGACAAATCATGCTGCAAGGCGCACCAAAAGCGTTCGACCAAACCACTTACTTAGCGGTATCTGCCCGCGATGACCACCACGGCACAGAAGACCATGCTTGGGTAACAACACGCTTTGAGCTACCAGCAGTAATCGAAGAACAAAATGATACCGAGCACCCTCTCATTGATGGCATTGTGTATCGTCTGGAAACCACAAACTTACTTGGTGGGAAAAAATACGCCTATGAAGTGGTGTACTGTGAGGCATTTAAGTTTGTCGAAGAAGAAGTCTTCTATGCGGCTGCCAACAACAAAACCCATTGCCCTGAAGAGCATGAATTAAAGAAAGTCGGTCAGTATCAGATCAGCGATGAATCATTAATAGTGCAAACAAGCGACTCACAACAAATCTGGACCACCAAAAAGGTCTACACCTCACGCGTACACAAAGAAACCGAAAACTACTTCATCACTGTTTTCGACAATAATCGCTTCGAAAGCTACACCATGCAGAAGAACAAACGATCAATGGAAGAGCGTTTGAACGTCAATACAGGAGAGAAGCTGTATCAATCCGCCCGATTTGATCTGCTTATTCCGACTGCCGGTGGTTACCGCCATGCGCTTGCTGGTAACTATATTTTTGACCGACGCTTCGCTCAAGGTAATGAGTATTACGACGGTTTCGACTCAGATCTCAACATAGTCGCGTCTAATAGCGACTTATTTGCTCATGAATTCTGTCAGTTTTGGGACACCTCAATCATCGCTGGTGAAGGGATGTTTAGCGATGTAATTTCTTACTCCAACAATACCTATTGCGCGACTGCTCCTAAACCGTCGGCATACGCTTATGTCTATTTCAACAACGACTACCATGCCAATGACGTTTTTCTTCAGGGTGAAGCTTATAGCTACATCTTGCGCCCACTTCCTCAATACGCCAATAGCGTAGAGGAGTTGAAAATGAATATGATTTATTACGACCCTATTAGTTCAAAAACCACTCACAAATGAGCAAAGAGTCAAAATAAGCATTTGTATTAAATAGCAACCACCTCAAGCCGCCATTCACACCACTAATCAACGCCACAAAAAATATTCAAAGTTTTTTTACGGTTTTTTTGCGGCTTTTCGTGTCTTGAAGCCGCTTCCAGAACCGATCCAAAATGCGCTGCTTTTTCAATCTCACTAGTGAGATTGAAAGATAAAACGATAAAAAGCGACTTTCTCATTCGGAAACGAAACAAGGATTAAAACAATGAATAAGGTGAGTTTACTAGCAGCGTCAGTGGCTATCGCGCTAACAGGTTGTGGTGGTTCAGATGGTGGTTCAAACGGTGGCAACTCTGGTGTAGTGATCACTGGCTTCGATGGCTACTTCAAAAATGCTGTGGTATTTGAAGATCTGAACAACAATGGTCAATGGGACACCAATGATACATTCCTTGGCCTAACCGATGAGAAAGGTCAGCTTAAAATCAAAGCAAAACCAGAGAGTACTCTGGCACTGCAAACTATCACGCCAAACGGTGCAAAACAGAAACAGCTTATCGCTTTAGATCCAACTTACGCAGGTACTTACACTGTAGATATGGATCACCCAAGCCAAGCGATGGCACACGAACTCGTTTTCCGCGCACCAAACTCTTCTAACGTTATCTCACCAATCACTGACCTTGTTGCAATTGAAATGGCAAACGACAGTGCGCTAACGGAAGAAGAAGCAGTAGCAAAAGTAAACCAAGCACTTGGTGGTACTGAAGAAGCACCTATCGATCTATACAGCGATTTCGTTTCGGGTGTAGATAAAAGTGCCGAACTACATAAAACCGCTCAGATTCTGACTGAATCTAAAGCGCAAAACCCTGCGAACTACGAGAAAAAAGCGACTGAATTCGCGCAAGCAGCTGATCAAGAAGTAGACCGTCTGGTGGAGTCTGGTGCAGATATCAATGATCCAAACCTACGCCCAGTAATCACTGACAGCACACCAGAAAGCGAAAACCTAGCGCCAGAAACCGTAGTCAACAACAAGCTTGTTGTTAACGAAGACGTTGAAGAAGCAGCCGAAGAGAAGCTAGAGAACCTACCTGAAATCGTAAAAGGCGCGAGCTTCGATGGTGTAGAGCTGAACATCGAAGGTCTATTCAAAGACAAAGACCAAAACCTGGTGACGCCTAAACTGTCTCACAATCTAGGTGGAACTGGCATCGAAGTTCGCATTGAAGGCAACCAATTGATTCTTTTGCCAGCTGCTGAAGTCACCAAAGCAGGTGAGTTCGAAATCATCCTAACAGCGGAAGATAAAGACTCTGCAGGCAAAGCGCTTTCTACTGTAAGCACTGTATTTGAGCTGGACATCGAAACAGCAAACCAAGCACCAATCGTCATTGAAGAAGAGCAAAAACGCCTTCAAAGTATCGTTGATGGCTGGCAGCTACAACAAGGTGAAGCTTTTGAGCAAACTCTAGACATTTCAGGTCTTTTCAAAGACGAAGATGGCCAACTAGAAGAGTATTCAGCGGAATCGATCTCTATCGCTGGCTTGTCTATCGATGAAAACGACAACGCAATCATCACTATCGAAGGTACACCAGAAAAAGCTTACGCTGCAGGCCAAACTTTTACCGTTAACGTAGAAGATAACGAAGATGGCAAAGCTCGCGTAACCTTTAAACTACCAGAAGTGAAAGAAGGCGCTACACCGCCGCCAGTTGTACCAACGCTAGGCTTCACTATCGACCACTTTAACGGCAAAGCGGCAAAAATGGGCAGCTTCGCACGTAACGATGGCGAAATCGGCCATGCGATTCTGATGAAAGATGCCGAAGGCCTACTATGGTGTTGGGGTTCAAACGATGATGAGCAAGGCGAAGAATACTCGGCAAACATCAGTGATAACCTAAGCAACTCTTGGGAATCAGAGTACGACCCATACGCGATTTTGGCAAAACTGGACAAGCTACCAAACTACGCGGCTTACCAAAACAAAGATTGTTGGGACGTAGAGCTCAAAGACGGAAAATTGTACGACGATGAAGGTTCTGAGTATGAAATGCTATACCAAAACAAAACCACACAAGGCGACTACCAAATCCTTGTGAAAATCGATGGTGATGAGTTGTTCTGGTTTGATTCAACCGATGCACCTTTCGCACAAGCACTACCAGTGAGCGAAAAGGTCGCAAACGGTAAGGTTGAATTTGATATGACGGTAGAGAGCGAGACCGTTGCTCAAGACGAAACTGAACTATTCTATGCTGCAGGTAAGTTTGAGTACGCTAACGGTGTTTACGAGTATGAGTCTATCAAACCAGAAGGCTTCTACACTCCTGGTAACTGGACTATCTCTCTAGATAGCGAAACAAATCGCGAAACTTTGATTCTAGAAGAAACAGGCTCAGAGTCTGATTACAAAACTCGTCACCGTAATGTAAACCGCGAGTTTGGCGATTTCTACATCGGCATCAACTCAAGCATTGAACAAAACGGTTGGGTATCAGCCCCAGAATTCGGTCTGTACTCACACTCTCAAGAAGCAATAGAAAAAGTGATGGAATCACTGCCTTTAATTGAAGATTAATGAGTAAATACGGTTTAATTCGAGCAAAACCTTGTTGCAATCATATTCACTTACAACGCCGACGCAGAACCTTTTGGGAAAAATGCAAAGGCATCAAAGAAGTGTATTACTGCTCTAATTGCCACAGGGAAACTAATCTCAAATAACTTTTCTATTTGATGCTACTGAAAAGCCCCGCTCAAGCGGGGCTCTTTTGTATCCGTTTCATTACTTCACACAAATCACATTGAGTAATGACGTACCCGTGAGCTGATTCGGTTCTCGGTCGGCAAACAAGCCCTTCTTATCCTTACCCCAGTATGGCAACTGCAGCGGCCAGTTATTTTTCTCCATCACCCCAGACGCACGCAGCGTTTTGAATTCCGAGACACTCGCCAACTCCATACTTAATTGCTGACATACCTTTTGTGAGCTCGCATAGTTTAAGCGGTTCCAAGGCTTTCCATGTTCCATATAGAACTGGTTGTTGTTCTCGACCAAGTACGGCACCACAAACGTTTTACCTTGCAGAATCGTCTTCAATCGTACCTGCACTGTATCGTTACTGATAATAGGCTGAGCAGGCTTAGGCGCTTGGGTAGGTTTCGCCACTGGTTGAGAAGCTTGCTTCGGTACTGCCTTAGCTGGCGCCTCTTTAGTTTTGAAAGCATCCGTATTCGGGCGAGTCGCGGCTACTGGAGCAACTGGTGTCACAGGCTTTGCCTTCGCGGCAGGCTTCGGCATCGGCTTAGTTTGCTTCACTGGCTCTGACGTACCTTTGCCAACCACACGAATAAACGCTTCTTTATAGGTCGATAAAGTTTTAACTCGCTGCAAGTCCTGCGAGGCTTTGGCAAATTCAGTATAAGGACCGATAAGACAACGATAGCCTTTTTGCTCTGGCTTCATCCAAACATCGGTGGTGATTTTGCCGTAGATCGGCTTGGCTTTGGCTAAAGACATCGGCTTTGGCAACAGACCACATTGGATCCAGAAGAAGTCATTGCCTCCTTGCGGCACTTTCTTTCCCCACAGCCCTTTCCCGATCGGACAAGATTGCTCTAGAACTGGCAGCTCTTTGTTGCTGGCTTGAGAGGCCTGACAAAGAAAATCGTCCGCCAATACAGGACTCGAAAATTGGGCGCACGCCACCAGCAACCCAAGGCTCAAGCCGGATTGGACGATACGAGAGGAATAGTGTGCCTTTTTCATTTCCATACGCTTCACTCTAAACAGTAGGTGATGAAATTATCGCGACAAAGCGTCAATAAAATATGCATAAAAACTGATAAGCAAAAAAAGAGCCGGAATTGCATCCGGCTCTCAGTTTAGGAAGAAATTTATTAAATTGACAACCTATGCAGTCCAATTTATTTGATGATTAACCTTTGTAGATTTTCGGGTTAAATACATCACGTAGCCAGTCACCCAGTAGGTTAATCACCAATACCAGCGTTACTAGCACGATACCTGGGAAGGCAGTAATCCACCAAGCACCAGAGAAGATGTAGTTAAAGCCGATGCTGATCAAGGCACCCAGTGACGGCTGGTCGACTGGTAGACCTAAGCCTAGGAATGACAGCGCCGCTTCCGACATGATTGCGTTCGCTACCTGTACTGTCGAGATAACCAAAATTGGCGATAGACAGTTCGGCAGAATATGACGGAACATGATGCGAGGCGCTTTAAAGCCCATCACACGCGCCGCTTCGACGTATTCCTTCTTCTTCTCTGCCAATACCGAAGCACGAATAGTACGCGCGTATTGCGGCCATTCTGCCACACCAATGATCACCACCAGCATGACTACTGCATATTGGCTGTAGAAATCACTGCCAAAGCTGGCTTTGAAGATTGCCGAGACGATGATCGCCACCATCATGGTAGAGAACGACAACTGCACATCAGCAAAACGCATCAAGAAGCTATCAATACGGCCGCCAAAGTAACCTGCAGACAAGCCAATGATGATGCCCAGTACCAACTGAAGACCAACCGCAAGGAAGCCAATGGTCAAAGACAGGCGAGAGCCATAAAGAATGGTCGATAAAATATCGCGACCTTGCTCATCAGTACCTAACACAAAGCGCTCATCGCCATCTTCCATCCAAGACGGTGGCAACTCAGAATCCATGATGTCGATGGACGTCAGATCGTACGGATCTGTCGGTGCCAGAATTGGCGCAGCCAACGCCAACACTAAGAACATCATAAAGACGGTAAAACTTGCCATCGCAACTTTGTCGCGCTTGAAGTAATACAAGAAATCCGACTCTTTGAAACGCTGCCACGCTGACGGTGCGGCTGCAGGAGCTGGCGTTACATTTGATTGGCTCATGATTAAGCTCCTTTTCCAGTTAGGTTCACAGTTGGGTTGATGATGCCGTACAGCAAGTCAACGATGGTATTGGTTACCACGAAGATCAGACCAACAAAGATAACGTAGGCAGTGATCAGCGGTGTATCTACACGGTTGATTGCCTCTAGGAAAAGGAAGCCAGTGCCCGGCCATTGGAACACGGTTTCAGTAAGAATGGTGTAAGCCACCATAGTACCAATCTGCACACCACCGACCGTCAATACAGGTAGCATGGTGTTCTTAAGTGCATGTTGGTAATAAATCTTTTGTAAGTTCAGGCCTTTTGCTTTGGCGAACTTAATGTATTCCGAGCTCAGTACTTCCAGCATTTCTGAACGTACCAGACGGATGAACAACGGCAGCATGATAGACGCTAGCGCAATACACGGCAGGATAAGGTGCTTGATACCATCAATGGTAAAGAAACCAGATTCCCAACCTAGCACATTAGCGGTCTCACCCCGCCCGTAGGAAGGTAACCAGCCGAGTTCTATGGAGAAGACATACATCAGCATGATTGCGGTTAAGAACACCGGAATCGAGATACCGACACTACTCATCGCCATGACGAATTTCGTAAAAATACTCTTCGGGTGGATCGCGGAATACACCCCAAGTGGTATAGAAAAAACAATAATGATGAGCGTCGCACCAAACACGAGCTCTAGCGTAGCCACCAGCTTATCGAGAATCACCTCAACCGCAGGTCGCTTGAAGAAGTAAGATGTACCTAAATCACCTTGTAGCGCATTGCCCACAAAGCGAGTGTACTTTGTGATAAAGGGATCGTTCAGGCCCAGTTCGTCACGCAGCGCTTGACGCTCCGATTCTGAAACCGACTGACCTACAAGCTCACGCAGCGGGTCACCCAGGTTATCCTGAATGGCAAACGCCACCAAACTGATCACAAACATCACTATCAGTGCCTGAAACAGGCGCTTGACCAGAAACGAAAACATTCCTTGCCCCTTAACTATCCATAGATCTCTATTCAGAGAGAAAATTCAGTCTGTAAAACCAACTCAGTCCGACTGAAACAAAACTGAGTCGTGTGCTTTAAGTTGAGGAGGGACATCCATCCCTCCTCAAAATCGACTAACCGTGATTATTCAACCACTAGGTCGCCGAAGTAAGGCATTACCATTGGGTTAACGATGTCTGCCGCTTTCACGTTAGACTTCGCGCCCCACGCTTCACTTTGCCAGTGTAGCGGTACGAATGCTGCGTCGTTGTATAGCGTTGCTTCTACACCTTTCAGCATTGCTGCACGTTTCGCTGGATCCGTTTCTACGTTCGCTGCTTCAACCACTTTGTCCATTTCTGGGTTTGAGTAGTAACCACAGTTGTACTGACCACGGCCCGTTTCTTCGTTACGAGTCATAGTTAGGAACTCGTTGAAGTTCGCAGAATCTTCTGTATCTGAGTGCCAACCGATCATCAGCATGTCTGCTGCACATTTGTCGAACTCTGGCCAGTATTGCGCTTTAGGCATCGTCTTCAGATCAACCTTGATGCCGATCTTAGACAACATTGCCGCCGCCGCTTGCGCGACTTTCGCATCGTTCACGTAACGGTTGTTTGGCGCAATCATTGTAAGCGTTAGGCCATCTTCATAACCCGCTTCTTTCATCAGCGCTTTCGCTTTTTTCAGATCGTAGCGAGGAACCAGCTTGTCATCATGGCCCGCGTAACCTGAAGGGCTTTGTTGACCAGCTGCCGTTGCAAAGCCTTTCATGATTTTCTTCACGATGCCTTCATTATTGATTGCGTGAACAATCGCTTGGCGAACGCGAACATCTTTCAATGCTTCATTGCTGTTTTGGTTTAGTTGGAACGTGATGATACGGGTACCTGGTAGCGTTACTAGGTCGATACCGTCTGCATCTTTCACACGTTTATGATCGTTTGGCGCAACAGGGTGAATCATGTCAACGCCGCCAGAAAGTAGTGCAGCTACACGAGTCGCGTCTTCTTTGATTGGTACAAGCGTTAGCTTATCAACGTTACCTTTCGACTCTTTGTCCCAGTAATCTTTAAAGCGTTCGAATTCCACTTTTACGCCCTGTTCACGTGAAGTCACAATGAATGGACCCGTGCCAGATACGTTAGTCGATGCAAATGAGTTACCGTGCTTCACTAGCTCAGACTTGTCTTTGCCGTCTTCTGTCTTACCAGAGTAGAACTTGCTGTCCATTGGGAAGATGTAAGTCGCCGTTTGTAGCACAAGTGGGTAAGGACCTTTAGTCACGAGATCCACTGTATAGTCGTCAACCTTCACGATTTTTTCATACGGGTCGAAGATAGCTTTGAAATCTGGAGAGCTTTGTAGACGTTCGAAAGTCCATACTACGTCGTCTGCCGTCATGTCATTACCAGAGTGGAACTTAACACCTTGGCGTAGCTTGAAACGTACCGTTGTATCGTTCACACGTTCCCAGCTTTCTGCTAGACGAGGTTCAAAGTCCATGTCTTGTGTGAAACGAACTAGTGGATCAAATACCATGTGTGACATTTGCAGCGTACCGCCTGATAGCTGCTCATGCGGGTCTAGCGATACTGGGTCAGCTGCGTAGCCAACTTTGATATCTGCTGCCAATGCGTTAAAGCTTAGGCCCGCTGCCATTAGCGCCACTGCTAATTTGCTTTTCATGGTTTTCATTTGCATAACTCCTTCATGCGGGAATTCGAATCCCTTGTTGTGTTTACGTCTTTGTTATGACTAAAGTTTGTTGACCTTGATGGTCAGCCAAGCGAAAAACTTGGTTTATGCCGTTTTGATTTCTTCTCTCAAACCTGTGAATTCAGGCATCAGAGAAATCAGTTTCTTGCTGTATTCATGCTGAGGAGCGGTAAATAGCTGCTCAGTTGGCGCCACTTCCAGTAGCGTACCCATCTGCATCACACCCACTCGGTCGCACATTTGGCGAATAACTGGTAAGTCGTGGCTGATAAACAGCATGGTGAGGTTGAGCTCACTTTGCAGATCTTTTAGCAAGTTCAGAATTTGTGCCTGTACCGATACATCCAACGCTGATGTCGGTTCATCACAAATCAGTAGTCGAGGGCGTGTCGCCAGTGCTCGCGCAATAGAAATACGCTGACGCTGACCACCGGAGAATTCATGAGGGTATTTCACGCCCGCCATTTTGCCCAAACCGACGTGATCAAGTAGGTCATTCACAATCTGACGCGTTTCCGCTTCATTCTTGGTCAGTTTATGGAAACGAATTGGCTCCGCGATGATGTCAAAAATCTTCATACGCGGGTTCATTGACGTGTATGGGTTTTGGAAGACCATCTGCATTTGACGACGCAGTGGACGACGCTCTTTTTCTGATTTCAGCGCTGTTAGGTCAATGCCTTCAAAGCTGACTTGCCCTGAGTTTGGTTCATACAGGCCAGCAATCACGCGTGCGATGGTCGATTTACCTGAGCCAGATTCACCCACCAAGCCAAACGTCTCGCCTTCGTGCACTTCAAAGCTGACATTGTTCGAGGCCTGCACGTATTCACGGCGGCTTTCAAACAGTGAATCTTTGGTCACAAAGCGCAGATTCACGTTCTTCACGTCCAAAAGTGGGCCCGTGTACTCACGCTGATCTTGGCTTTGACCTAGCCAGTGGTTCTTAATGTCCAGTTCTTGTAGCTCTGTCGCTTCTTCGATATAGCTGACCAACGGGAAGCGATCGAGTTTTACATCAGAACGAGGAACGGCTGAAATTAGGCTGCGTGTGTATGGGTGATCAGGATCGCCCAACACCTTAGCGGTTGGACCAAACTCCACCAAATCACCGCGGTACATAACTGCCACACGGTCAGTCACGTTTGAAACCACACCCATGTCGTGCGTCACCAACATACAACCTACGTTGTTCTTGATACACAGTTCACGGATAAGGTTTAGGATTTGGTCTTGGATTGATACGTCGAGTGCCGTAGTGGGCTCATCAGCAATGATCAGGTCTGGCTCCCCAGCCAGTGCGATAGCAATAACCACACGCTGACGCATACCGCCAGAGAATTGGTGTGGGTACTGTTTAAGACGGTTTTCAGGTTGAGGAATACCAACCTGCTGCATAAGAGAAAGCGCGCGTTGATACGCCTCTTCATCCGACACCTTCATATTGGCGTGGATGGTCTCTTTTAGTTGCTGCTCAACCGTAAACAGAGGGTTAAGCGAGGTCATTGGGTCTTGGAAGATAAAGCCAATCTTAGAGCCGCGAACCTTACGCATCGCTTCTGGTGTTAAACCAGATATTTTTTCGCCATCAAGGTACACATCGCCACTGGCAACACGACCCGGAGGGCTAAGCAAATCAATAACGGCGTTACCAACGGTGGATTTACCCGCACCTGATTCGCCAACAACACCCACAATTTCGCCACGATCAATATGAAAAGAAAGCGATTTCACGGCCGCATGGACACCGTGACGGGATGGATATTCAATACGAAGGTTTTTCACCTCTAATAGTGACATTTCAGACCTCTACTGCCTTGTCTGTGGTATCGAATCGCGCAACAAAAGCGCCATTCATCACCTGAATGAATCCGTTCAAATTCAGAATAATACTCTGAAATCTTAATGCGGAGACAATTTGGCAAAAATTACACAAAAAAGCAACAATTAAAGTATATTTCGCCGGAAAAACATTATTTACACGCACTATTATCGAATAAAAATGCATTAACAAGTATTTAACCATTTTCATAACACACCACTTTTGTGCGCTATGCACCAATAAAAACAGAAAAATGCTCTAAGTTAACGCATAAAGCCACTATTGACAGTATCCCTATTATTCACGTAATACCATTAACATTTACCAAACAATACTCCGTTCTCATTGGTAATGTTCGACATAAAATGCTACTAACAAAATAGTCTGCATACATAAAAAGCCAAAATCTCCACACAACTAAAGCGATGAAAACGTGAGCAGCTCAGCAAAAAAATGGAATCCGTCACTTAATCTTGGTTATGCGTCAGTTATGCGACTTCGTGATTAAGTCACTTCGGGCAGGAGAAAAAATACATGGCTGTTCATCTTCTTTTAGGCATTAAAAACGATGTGGAAGCATTGATTTTGCGCTTTCCACTGTCATTTTGAGTGAGATAAGAGATAATCAAACTCTAACGTTGAGCAGTGAATAAAGGAGCCCCTGTGCTTAAAGCGATATTTTTTGATATGGACGAGACTTTATGTGGCACATCTCAAGCCGATAAAATAGCAGGACAAGAGTTTGCGGACTGGATTGCTCAAACTTACCCTCAGATCACTGACTCCACAGCCTTTGTGCAACGCTACTTACAGGGTGTGTATAAGAAGCTAAACCACGAGTTCCCTCAGCTTATTGCTCTATTGCCAGATGAAAATGCGTTCCGCTGCGGTTTAATCCAAACCATCTTGGTAGAGCAAGGTATCGAGATCGATGCAGAACAAGCGCAGCAGGCACAAAGCTTCTTCGATTCAGCTCGAATGGGGGCTTTTACCTTCTTCCCAGGCGTGAAGGAAATGCTGACTGAGCTACGCCAACACTACAAATTGGTGGTAATCACTAACGGCCCTATCTTCTCGCAACATCCAAAGCTCAAAGCGACACAAATGAGTGAATGGGTGGATCACATCATCGTGGGTGGCGAAGAGCCCGAAGAGAAGCCTGCGGCAAGCATCTTCCACAAAGCACTCAACCTTGTAGATGTAAAACCAGAAGAGGCGATTCATATTGGCGACTCTCTACCAGCAGATATCGCGGGTGCCAACAATATGGGCATTCTGAGTGTGTGGGTTAACGAGACAGGCGCAGCAAACCCGACTGATATCAAGCCAAACTATGAAGTGAAAGAGACGGTTGAGCTCAAAGAAATTCTAAAAACGCTCGCTCAATAAAGCGCTCAACTCAAGAAATACAAAGCCCCAGCCACCGTGCTGGGGTTTCTTTTATCAGCTCGACAAGCATTTGGATCATGGGTGGTCAAAAGCTCCCAGAGCTGTACATTGTTGGCGGAATTGAAAATAGAGTGAAGATTTTTGAGAGTAAGAAATGGAAAAAGCCCCAGTCTCTCGACTGAGGCTTTAAATAGCGGTCGATGAAGAGCCATATTCTAACTTCAGGCGAACCCACTCGGGTTCAAACCCATTGAAATACTGCCGACTCATCTAGTCCAAGCGAGACAATAAGATCTAAAACGACGAAAACCTGCTAAAACAGACTTTCTAATATTGGTCGGTAAAGAGGATTCGACGCGGCAGGGCTCCCTGCGGACTGGCGCTCCAGCCCACGACCCTCTGGTTCCAACATTCTAAATTTCAAATGTAAAAAAGCCCCAGTCTTTCGACTGAGGCTTTAAATCGTAGCCGGTGAAGAGCCATATTCTAACTTCAGGCGAACCCCCTCTTGGGTTCAAATCCATTGAAATATTGCCGACTCATCTAGTCCAGGCGATATCACTAGCTCTAAAACGACGAAAGCCTGCTAAGAAGCAGGCTTTCTAATAGTGGTCGGTGAAGAGGGATTCGAACCCCCGACCCTCTGGTCCCAAACCAGATGCGCTACCAAGCTGCGCTATTCACCGAACTGTATTTGCTGATTCTCTCAAATCAGACTGGATACTTCAACTAAGAAGTCACCTAAATTAATGGGGTGGCTAACGAGATTCGAACTCGCGACCACCGGAATCACAATCCAGGGCTCTACCAACTGAGCTATAGCCACCATCAACTTTTTCTGTTTACCGCTTATTATAGCCATAAACTAAATAGTGGTCGGTGAAGAGGGATTCGAACCCCCGACCCTCTGGTCCCAAACCAGATGCGCTACCAAGCTGCGCTATTCACCGACGAATTTTATTTCGATTCTTGGAATATTTGAATCAAAACTGGAAACTTCATTAATTTAATGAGTTACCAAAATAATGGGGTGGCTAACGAGATTCGAACTCGCGACCACCGGAATCACAATCCAGGGCTCTACCAACTGAGCTATAGCCACCACTATTGTTTGTGCCGTTAATTTATATTCCGGAATGGCACGCCCGAAAGGATTCGAACCTTCGACCTTTGGCTCCGGAGGCCAACGCTCTATCCAACTGAGCTACGGGCGCATGCCCCATCGGCGGAGAGGAATAATACGGATATCACACTATGCCGTCTAGTACTTTTTTTACTTTTTTTCTCGTTTGGTCTCTTTTTCGACAGTTATCTGCCTTTAAAGTGAATTTTTGATGTGATTCACGCCCTGTCATGGATAACTTGTTGTTTATTGCAACAAGTTATCGGGATATAATCACCCATTATTTACATTGATTTAACAGCTGCAACCTGGTTGTTCAATCACTCTAGACCGTTAGATAAGGTTTTCTGCTCACTATAGAAGCAATCGCGTAAAACTTTCTCCAACGGCTCTAAATACTCTAACTATATAAATAGGTAAGTCACTTACCTCGGGAATGTGAAGTGGGTTTAATGGATATGTCTCGACGAATGATTAGCGTTTTGTTCGCTGCCTTAACTTTTTCTACGGCAGCTTTAGCTTCTGACATCAGCCAAACTGAATACGATGCGATCGCAGAACGCATCAAACCTGTCGGTGATGTTTATCTTGCAGGTGCAGAACCAGTAAAAGCAGAGCCAACTGGTCCGCGTGATGGTGCGGCAGTTTATGGTACTTTCTGTATTGCTTGTCACGCATCAGGCGTAAACGGCGCACCAAAAACTGGTGATGCGGGCGATTGGGCACCACGTATTGCACAAGGCAAAGACGTGCTGACTAACCACGCAATCCAAGGCTTCAACGCGATGCCAGCAAAAGGCACGTGTATGGACTGTTCTGATGACGAAATCATCGCAGCCATCGACCACATGACCAAAGGTCTATAATAAAGACATCAACGAAAAAGGCTTGCCACTTGGCAAGCCTTTTTGTTTTTAGCAAGTTAGAACCACGTTGTTCTATTTCTTAAACATTGCTCGAATATTGGCGATGTGTGCTTGTCCTTTTGCCATACGCTCTTCTGCCGATACTGGCTTTTTGTTTGCTTCCCATTCAACGTCATCAAATGGCAGTTCATCCAAGAAGCGGCTTTGCGTCGGCTTGATCAATTCACCAAACTGTCGGCGCTCCTTACACATGGTAAACGTCAGCTCACGCTGCGCACGAGTAATACCTACGTACATTAGGCGACGTTCTTCCTCAACGTTATCTTCATCAATACTGGTCTGGTGCGGCAGAATGCCCTCTTCCGAACCAATCAAGTACACGAACGGGAACTCTAGACCTTTTGAAGCATGCAGAGTCATCAATTGAACCGCATCACTGTCCTCATCTTCTTCACCGCGCTCCATCATGTCACGTAGAGTAAGACGTTGAACTACCTCTTTTAACGTCTTCTCTTCTTGGTCGTAGTTATCACCTTCTAGGTCGGCCACAATCCAAGAGTAAAGGTCAGAAACGTTCTTCATGCGCATTTCAGCCGCTTTCGGGCTTGCTGACGTTTCGTATAGCCAGTCCTCATAATGAATATCACGTACGAGCGAGCGTACCGCTTCAACCGTATCACCACGCTCGGCTTGATCGGCAATCGCCACCAACCATTGAGTAAAACGGCGTAGGTTCTCTAAGCCACGGCCGGTTAGGTGCTGCTCCAATCCCATTTCAAAGCTGACTTCAAACAAGCTCTTACCACGCATGTTGGCGTAGCTACCTAGCTTCTCTAGAGTCACGGGACCAATTTCACGACGCGGCGTATTCACAATGCGTAGGAACGCGTTGTCATCATCTGGGTTCACCAATACGCGTAGGTAAGCCATGATGTCTTTGATCTCTGCTCGAGCGAAGAAAGACGTGCCGCCAGACAGTTTGTATGGCACACGGTTTTGCATCAGTGACTTTTCAATCAAACGTGATTGGTGGTTACCACGATACAAAATCGCATAATCTTTATATTCGGTACGATTAAGGAACTTATGCGCAATCAATTCGCCCGTTACGCGTTCTGCTTCGTGCTCTTCATTCTTCGCCAACAGCACTTTGAGTTTTTCGCCGTCAGGAATTTCCGAGAAAAGCGATTTCTCATATACGTGTGGGTTATTCGCAATCAAGATGTTTGCCGCACGAAGAATACGACTGGTCGAGCGGTAATTCTGCTCCAACTTAATCAAGCGCAAATTTGGGTAATCTTCACCAAGCAATACTAAGTTTTGCGGTTTAGCACCACGCCATGAATAGATAGATTGGTCATCGTCGCCTACGACGGTCAAACGACCACGCTCGCCAACGATGAGCTTCACCAAGTCATATTGGCTAGTGTTGGTATCTTGATATTCGTCCACCAATAGGTAACGAATACGGTTCTGCCAACGTTGACGCACTTCTTCATTGTTACGTAGCAATTGCACTGGCAGAGAAATCAGGTCATCAAAGTCGAGCGCGTTGTACGCCTTCATCTGCTTCTGATACATCTCAAAACAGAAAGCAAACAGTTGTTGTTGCTCACCTTGAGCCAACGCCTTGGCTTGCTCTGGTGTCAGCATGTCGTTCTTCCAGTTGGAAATACAACTTAACAACTGACGCAGCAAATCTTTATCGCCGTCTAGCTGCTTTTCTGTCAGCTCTTTAAGAAGCGCAAGCTGGTCTTGATCATCAAACAGTGAGAAACCCGCTTTCAAGCCGAGATGTTTGTACTCACGCTTGATGATGTTGAGCCCCAAGGTGTGGAAGGTCGAGACCATCAGACCTTTCGATTCAGCTTTACCTAGTGTCTGACCAACACGCTCTTTCATCTCACGCGCAGCTTTATTGGTAAAGGTTACCGCAGCAATATTACGTGCCTTGTAGCCACACTGCTGAACCAAATAAGCGATTTTATTGGTAATTACACGAGTTTTACCCGAGCCCGCCCCAGCAAGTACCAAGCATGGGCCTGATACGTACTTAACGGCTTCGTCTTGTCTAGGGTTCAGCTTCATAAAAATTCTCTGCGGGTGGAAATAATGGCGCCTATGATAAAGGGGTGACCGTGGGAAAGCTACGCCGATTTTCACGTAATTTTTACACGAACAGATGCAACATTTTGTTGCATAAGTGACCAGTCTTTACGCTATAATGAATGAACGTTCATTCATTGGGTGGTGGGGTTATGACCAATAACACTACTGGAGATAAATACGAGCAAATCATTGCTGCTGCCGAACGCTTAATCGCGGAGTCCGGCTTTCATGGCCTATCCATGCAAAAGCTTGCGACAGAAGCAGGTGTCGCAGCTGGCACGATTTATCGATATTTCTCAGATAAAGAACATCTTTTGGAAGAAGTTCGCCTTACCGTTACCAAACGTATTGCGGACGCCGTTCAAGCGGATGTTCATGACGATATGCCCCTGAAAGAACGTTACCGCACTATGTGGCTCAATATTTGGCATCTTGCTGGTTCAAATTTAGACACCTTAAGCAATCGTGTCCAATATGAGTCATTACCTTGTGCAAATCGTAAAGGAGCTCGGGAACTTGAAAGGCAAATGTTTGCCCAAGTAGATCGTCTTTTCGATCAAGGTAAGGCGGAGGGAGTATTCAAACCCCTTGATAACGAAATTCTTTCAGGGTTGAGTTTCGAAGCTAGTGTTGCGCTTGCTAGAAAACATGCTTTGGGATTTTATCAGTTGGATGAAGACGCGTTGGAAGCAGCCGTTGAAGCCAGCTGGGATGCAATTATTAAACACTAACTTGGAGTTCTTAATAGAATGAAAAAGTGGACTTTCTTTATGTTGCTTATCGCAGTCCTCCTGTTCGGGAGCGTGATAGGTTTCAACTTATTCAAGCAACAAAAAATTGCTGAATACATGGCGAATCGTCCGGAACCAGAATTCCCAGTAACCGTAACAGAAGTAAAAGCGGTTGATTGGGTACCTGTGATCGAAGCGATCGGCTTTATTGAACCTAACCAAGGTGTCACTATTGCTAACGAAACCAGCGGTGTAATCGATAAGATTTCATTCGACTCTGGTACTCAAGTGGAAGAAGGTCAGCCTCTCGTGCACCTAGACTCTGACGTTGAGAAAGCAAACTTAAAGAGCTCACAAGCGAAACTTCCAGCAGCTCAAGCTAAGTACAAACGCTACCAAGGTCTTTTCAAGAAAGGTTCTATCTCTAAAGAAGCGTACGACGAGGCTGAAGCAAACTACTTCTCACTTAAAGCGGATATCGAGAGCCTGAAGGCAACCATCGACCGCCGTGAAATCAAAGCGCCTTTTGCTGGTGTAGTTGGTATTCGTAATGTTTATCTTGGTCAATACCTACAAGCAGGTACTGACATCGTGCGTCTTGAAGACACTAGCGTGATGCGTCTACGTTTCACTGTGCCTCAAACAGACATCTCTCGCATCAAGCTAGACCAAGAAGTAGACATCTTTGTCGATGCTTACCCTGATAAGCCATTCAAAGGTTCTATCTCTGCTATCGAGCCTGCGGTTAACGTTCAAAGTGGTCTGATCCAAGTTCAAGCTGACATTCCAAACAGCGATGGCAAACTTCGCAGCGGAATGTTCGCTCGTGCAAACATCATTCTGCCTAAGTTAGAAAACCAAGTAACGCTACCACAAACAGCTATCACGTTTACGCTATACGGCGACAACGTCTACATCGTGACTGAAGAAGACGGTGAAAAACGTGTTAAACAACACGTTGTGAAAGTGGGTGAGCGTACTAAAGACATCGCGCATATCCTTGAGGGCGTGAAACCAGGTGACGTGGTGGTCACGTCGGGTCAAATCCGTCTAAGTAACCACGCGAAAGTGACCATCGTTGAAGATTCGGCACTGACACCACCTGCTGAAACACCAATGCTTTAATTGGAGGCATCATGCGCTTTACTGATGTTTTTATTAAACGTCCAGTTTTAGCGGTATCGATCAGCTTTTTGATTGCGTTGCTTGGTTTACAAGCCGTATTCAAGATGCAGGTTCGTGAATACCCTGAAATGACAAACACGGTGGTTACTGTAACCACCAGTTATTACGGTGCGAGTGCCGACCTGATCCAAGGCTTTATTACCCAGCCTTTGGAGCAAGCCGTCGCGCAGGCCGATAATATCGACTACATGACTTCATCCTCGGTGCTTGGTACGTCTACCATTACCGTAAACATGAAGTTGAACACTGACCCGAATGCGGCGCTGTCTGACATTCTGGCGAAAACCAACTCGGTTCGTTCACAGCTTCCAAAAGAAGCGGAAGACCCGACAGTAACCATGTCGACTGGCTCGACTACCGCGGTACTGTACATCGGTTTCACCAGTGACGAGTTGTCTTCGAGCCAGATCACCGACTACCTTGAGCGTGTAATTAACCCGCAGCTATTTACGGTAAACGGTGTATCGAAAGTTGACCTATACGGTGGTATGAAATACGCGCTACGCGTATGGCTAGATCCAGCGAAAATGGGCGCACTTAAGCTGACAGCAACCGACGTGATGACGGTACTAAACGCCAACAACTATCAGTCGGCAACCGGTCAGGCGACAGGTGAATTCGTGCTTTACAATGGTAGCGCAGATACTCAGGTATCCAACGTTGCTGAACTCGAAGCGCTGGTTGTTAAAACTGGTGAAGGTGACGTAATTCGTCTTGGCGACATTGCGAAAGTAACCTTAGAGAAGAGCCACGATGTTTACCGCGCAAGTGCGAACGGTCAAGAAGCCGTAGTTGCAGCGATAAACGCGGCACCAAGTGCTAACCCAATCAACATTGCGGCAGATGTTTTGAAGCTTTTACCTCAATTAGAGCGTAACTTGCCAAGTAACATCAAAATGAACGTGATGTACGACTCAACTATCGCTATCAACGAATCGATTCACGAAGTTGTGAAAACCATTCTTGAAGCGGCAGTTATCGTACTTGTAGTTATCACTCTGTTCCTTGGTTCATTCCGTGCGGTAATCATCCCTATCGTTACTATCCCACTATCATTGATTGGTGTTGCGATGGTAATGCAGGCGATGGGCTTCTCGTGGAACTTGATGACACTTCTGGCAATGGTACTCGCCATCGGCCTGGTGGTGGATGACGCGATCGTGGTTCTTGAGAACGTCGACCGTCACATCAAAGAAGGGGAATCCCCTTTCCGTGCGGCCATCATAGGTACGCGTGAAATTGCGGTTCCTGTAATTGCAATGACTCTAACGCTGGGTGCAGTATACGCGCCAATCGCGTTGATGGGCGGTATTACAGGCTCGCTATTTAAAGAGTTCGCGTTAACCCTAGCTGGTGCAGTATTTGTGTCCGGTATCATCGCTCTGACTCTGTCACCGATGATGTGTTCAAAAATGCTTAAGGCAAACGAAGAGCCAAGTAAGTTTGAACAAAAAGTGCATCACGTATTGGATGGCATGACCAACCGCTACGAGAAAATGCTGACCGCTGTTATGGCGCACCGCCCAGTGATCATTGCTTTCGCAATCATCGTGTTCGCAACGCTACCAATTCTGTTTAAGTTCATTCCAAGTGAGTTGGCTCCTTCAGAAGATAAAGGCGTTGTCGTACTGATGGGTACAGCACCATCGAACGCAAACTTGGATTACATCCAAAACACCATGAACGACGTCAACAAGATTCTGTCTGATCAGCCAGAAGTGGAATACGCTCAGGTGTTTAACGGTGTACCAAACTCAAACCAGGCGTTCGGTCTAGCGACTCTGAAACCTTGGAGTGAGCGTGAGGCAAGCCAAGCAGATATTACCAAGCGTGTAGGTGAGTTAGTTTCTCACGTACCGGGCATGTCTGTAACCGCATTCCAGATGCCAGAACTTCCTGGTGCCGGTTCAGGTCTACCGATTCAGTTCGTTATCACTACGCCAAACAGCTTCGAGAGCTTGTTTACTATCGCAAGTGACATCCTAGCTGATGTGTCTACTAGCCCTATGTTTGTCTACTCGGATCTGGATCTAAACTACGATTCAGCAACGATGAAGATCAGCATCGACAAAGACAAGGCTGGTGCATACGGCGTGACCATGCAAGACATTGGTGTAACGCTAAGTACCATGATGGCAGACGGTTACGTAAACCGCATCGACCTAAATGGTCGTTCATATGAGGTTATCCCTCAAGTTGAACGTAAATGGCGTCTAAACCCAGAGTCGATGAAGAACTACTACGTACGCTCAGTTGACGGTAAAGCAGTGCCACTGGGTAGCTTGATCACAATTGATGTTGTCGCAGAACCTCGCTCACTGCCTCACTTCAACCAGCTAAACTCAGCAACCGTTGGTGCAGTACCTTCACCAGGTGTTGCAATGGGTGATGCAATCAACTGGTTCGAAGACGTGGCACAAAACAAACTGCCATCAGGCTACAACCATGACTACATGGGTGAAGCTCGTCAGTTTGTAACGGAAGGTAGCGCACTATACGCAACATTCGGCTTGGCCTTGGCGATCATCTTCCTAGTACTAGCGATTCAATTCGAATCTATCCGCGATCCAATCGTAATCATGGTATCGGTGCCACTAGCGGTATGTGGTGCGTTGATTGCTCTGGCGTGGGGTACGGCATCGATGAACATCTACTCACAGGTTGGTTTGATTACTCTGGTTGGTCTGATCACCAAGCACGGTATCTTGATCTGTGAGGTCGCGAAAGAAGAGCAGTTACACAACAAACTGTCTCGTATCGATGCAGTAATGGAAGCGGCGAAAGTTCGTCTACGTCCAATCCTGATGACAACAGCGGCGATGATTGCAGGTCTGATCCCACTGATGTACGCAACAGGCGCAGGTGCGGCTCAGCGCTTCAGTATCGGTATCGTAATCGTTGCTGGTCTAGCGATCGGTACACTGTTTACGCTATTCGTACTGCCTGTGATTTACAGCTACCTAGCTGAGAAACACAAGCCACTGCCAGTGTTTGTTGAAGACAAAGACTTGGAAAAGCTAGCTCGAGTAGATGAAGCAAAAGCTGCTCATCGCGAATTAGCTGATAACAAGTAAGCATAAAGCACTAAGAAAAAGGTCACCTCGGTGACCTTTTTTATTGCTGCTCTCTTTTTTGCCATCTAAATGGCGACTTTCCCGTATCATTTACATAGAATGTGGGCAAATCAAAAGGAGTTTTAGCCACTATGTTTGACCCAAAGAAATTAGAGCAAATCGCTAAACAAATTCACGAATCAATGCCACAGCCAGTAAAAGAACTAGGCGCGGATGTTGATCAAAAAGTTCGCCAAGTAATCCAAGGTCAGCTAAACAAGCTAGACGTTGTTAGCCGTGAAGAATTCGACGTACAAACTCAAGTTCTACTGCGTACACGTCAAAAGCTGACAGAGATGGAAAAGAAATTAGCTGAGCTTGAAGAAAAGCTAGCTGATAAATAAGCGAGAAGCGAGAAGCGAGAAGCGAGAAGCGAGAAGCGAGAAGCGAGAAGCGAGAAGCGAGAAGCGAGAAGCGAGAAGCGAGAAAGTTCTTAAGGGTTGGCGTGTGCACGTC
>NZ_JAHGAD010000080.1:0-49610 GCF_030248375.1 Vibrio sp. B181a
CTATGCCACTACAAGGGGGTGTAATTGTCAATAGCGTTAGTAAAATAATATTTCCTACAACAAGTTTTTCTATTATCACGGCTAACTTATCTTTCTCATAATAAATGCTTATCAATGGGGTTACATTGTGAAAATATATTATACTCTTGGGGAAAATGTTAAATTTTGTTATCAAAGGCGTGAAATACAGATAGACTCTGACGTGACTAGGTTAGGGGGGCGGGAGGCTGATATACTTTTGTTGTTGTTAGAGTTTCCTAATGTAGTTTTGTCTAAATCTTTTATTAACGAAAGGGTATGGGGGGATGTACTAGTTGCCGAAACTTCACTTACTAAAGCTATTTCTAATATTAGAAAAGCGTTGTCTAAATATTCAAAAATTAGTTGTGAGTTAAAGACTTTTTCAAAGCAGGGTTATGTGTTAGTAATGGAAAATGATCTCAAAGAGGCCAATGATCAAACTAACGAATCAGAATTCAAAAAAAACAATTCTCTAATGGAGAACTCTTCTGCTCAAAAGTTGAGAAGTGCTAACAGCGAACATCATACATTTTCTTTTTGGTCCACAAATTTTTTTCAGATGACATTGATAGCGTTTTCAACTTCGATTATTACAGTGACGGCAGAGCTAATTGCATTTAAGTTACACTTATTTTAGCGTTTTTTGTATAGAGTTCCCCGGCTAGACTGGGGCGGTAAAGCTTACAGCTATAAGTCAGTTATATAACCCCTTTCAATTTTGATAAAAACGTCTTGTGGTCTGGCAATTGCGAGAGTTAATTAAGAATTGAAAGGGGTCTCAATGGGAGAAGAAAAGAGCTTAGCGCATACGTGATGAAACTATAAATATCATGTGGTTTTTGCTCCTAAGCACCGAAGGCTGGTGCTCTATGGTGAGAAACTACGGGCAGTAGGCGAGATACTTAGAAAACTATGTGAATGGAAAAATGTGAATATTGTTGAAGCGGAATGCTGCGCAGATCATAGTTATATGCTTTTAGAGATCCCACCTAGTATGAGTGTTTCCTCGTTTATGAGGTATTTGAAAGGAAAAAGTAGCCTGATGCTCTACGAGCTATTTAGAGATTTGAAGTTTAAGTACAGGAATCGAGAATTTTAGTGTCGAGGGTATTATGTCGATACGGTAGGAAAAAACATCGGCAAGATACAAGCTTACATAAAGCACCAACTGTAGCAGGATAAAATGGGAGAGTAATGGTCGAGCCCTTAATCAGGTAGCCCGTTTACGGGCCGCAGGAAATAGTCATATGCAAATGTCAGATCACTACGTGCCTGCTAGGGCGCTGCTAGTAAGAGAGCTTTATAGGCGCATATGAAAAACCACCGGCTATGCCGGTGGATAGTTTTTTAGATTAATCACCTAATTTCTTACTAAGTCGCTTGAAGTAAATAATAAATTCTCTATCTAGGTTTTTATTTAAAAATAAATTCAATCAATATTTTTAAGTTGATAAACAAGAAAGTGTAGGGGCGGAAGCTCTGATAAATTGTGATGAAATGCTTTTTGAGTAGATAAAATGTAATCGCTATGCCATACAAAATCCTCAACAATGTTCGACGAGCTTTTTACTACATTTATGGACAAAAAGTGTCAAACTTTCATTTGAAGGAAATAATGTTGTTGAATAAGACTGAATACTAACAAAGGGAAAACCTCCTTCGATATAACATCAATCAACTATTCAGGATATAGTATGAGAACAGATGCTTTTTCGCTAAACACAACACAAGCACTCAATTCGGATAACTCGAGCTCATTAAGTCGACTCTCTGCTAATAAAATAACACAGGGTGCTGCAGCGTGTAGCAATAGAATCCCTGACTTTTCAAAGCTAAATCATCAACCACTTAACTTAGTAGAGGCGACAAAACTCTGTTATCCAGAAAGTGAATTCAAACCTATTCCTAAACAAATCCATATGATTTGGGTAGCATCCCTACCTCAAGAAAAACAAATTAAGTATGTGAGAGATTGGGCTAAGAAAAACCCTCAGGCCGCGATTAACCTTTGGGTCGATTCGCGCCACTTTGATACCTATCAAAAAAATAAGAGTGCGAATACTGCAGCTCGAAGTAGCATTGCACCATTAGGTACAGAGTTGCAACTTAGAAATCTTTCACAGCAATTGATTGTGTCTCAAAATAATGATGAAGCACTTACGCTCTCTATATCTGAGCTAAACAAGGCACTAAAGGGAGAATGTAAAGCTTTCCGGGGACAAGTCTTAGGGCGGTATGAGCTAGTAACGAAATCAAATCATAAGGAGATAATCTTTCGACTAAACAAATTACTAGAAAAAAACAAAGAGAAGTTCCTAGAGGCTGACGCTAAAATGTTAAACCATACTGTTCAAGCATGGGATCAGTACAAAGGAGGGTTAAATAGAGATGTTAAACGCTTAGAAGAGGTACGTAGTGGTCTCGAAAGCTCAGACCTTTGCAACATATATGTAAGAGACTTATCGAATTCCGAAGACATCAAGCTTGAAAATGAAGACGCTTATCAACATGAAATGATTGGTCGTGGAGGGGCTTATCCTGCTGCATCAGATATTGCTCGTTATGAGATATTGCATCAACATGGTGGTATCTATACTGATGTTGATCTAGAGTGCAAGCAAACGTTAGCTTTTGACAAGCTCAAGAGCCACCCAGATCTTGTTCTTGTTGGTATGATGGCTAATAAAAAAGGAGAGGCTGGAAGTGTGACTCCGTACTTTGCCAATGCTTTGATTGCATCACATCAAGGCAGTAAATTTATTAGTGATCTTATCGGAGACATCAAAGAAGAATACGATTCCATCAAAGGAAATGACTTTTCAGGAACAAGATATTTTGCTCGACCCAATAAAGCAACGATTGAAATAACTGGGCCAAATAAAGTAAGGCAGCAGGTATCTGTGACACTTAATCGACCCCAAACGGATATTATCTCAAAGTCAATGATGGTTTGGGATAAGGCTCAACAAATCAATAATGACATATGGCAAGCCATTGACTCTCACTTTACTTTTCCTGAAGGATTAGTTGAGTTTGAAACTCCAGAGCAAGCTGAAAGCGCCACTAAGGCGATGTCTGAACTAACATAAGTTTATATACTGATTGACTAGAGTCATTCTTGGAGGAAGAAGTATCGGCGAATGCATCATCAGGTTGCCAAAGGTAGTATGGTCGCTCGACCTTTCCACATCGGGTAAGCTGATGCTTTTCGAACCATTACGCTGGAAATGATTTGTGGGTATATCGTATCGTCCTGCTATGATGTTTTCAATGACCTACGAGGTTCTCCCTTTGCTATTTAAAAATTCCGCTGCCGCAGGTTATGGTGGCGGAATACTCACAAAAAAAGGAAAAAAACTACAAGGATGAAGTCTGGCTTTTTCAAGTTGTGACAAGCGTATCAGTTTGATTTATGACCGGAGTCATTTAGTGGAGCACAGCCCATTTTCTAGCTATTAACTACAATAGATTGCTTGTCTTTATGGGGGAACGGATTAAGCGATTAAAGTTATTGTGATAAATGTGGAAGTAGTCCTTGGCAATGTTTAGCAATAATGGGTTAGAAAACAGCCTGATAAGATCAAACTCTTGAATATACCAATTACCGTACTTTGAATCTGGAATAGACTTAATTAGTTGGCCCCCTAGTGCTTCCGATAGCATAAGCCCTTCAAGACCGCGAAAGCTCATGACCAATTTTTTTTTGTATGAGTAGCGTTCAAGCACTAAATTCGCAAATATTCCACATAGCAAGAAAAAATGCTCAGATGAGCGGTGGTATGCCAACGTCACTGCTAAACAGTTTTGCGGAGAATACTCATTCTTGTCTCCTGGATGGGCCATACAATCCAAATATGCGTCAAATCCATGTAGCATCCAAATGAAGGATTCGCTTCTCTTATTGTCTTTCGTTCCAATTGCTAAGAGTTCAGCATAGATGTCTCTGTGACGAATTTGTTCGGCAATTTTCTTTAAATTAACTATCTTATCTGAAAAGGGTTTTACATATGGGTAAAGTTCATCGTACTTGCCTTTTTGATGGAATAGGTAAGTTTCATTATCGGAAGCTAAAATCTGATGATAGGGGGAGTCAATCCGGTTTATGAACCGCATAAAAGTACGTTCATCGGAACTACTGACTTTAGCTTCTATGAAATTGTCTAAATAAGCAGGGAGGCATTGACATGTTTGAGCGATTAATAATTGCTTGTAAAGAGTTGGAGTGGAGCGACCTTTAACCCAATTAGCTAGCTTGACGGAATCCAAACCATAAAACTCTTCATGCTCCAATTGAAGCTTAATCAATAACTCTTTCTTGGGAGTAGTTATTAATATTTTGTTTTGTAAAAATTTATCAAAGCCACTCATTCTTCAGTTAATTCCGCGTTTTTTCAGCTTATTGTAGGCCGTTTGTGCTCTTGAATCAATGTTGTTAGTGTATGAATTCGTATCCGCCCCATGAACCCATAGGGCGATATTGTTAGTGTTTGAAGTTCCAAGGCAGGAGTGCATCGATATCAGGCTCAGCTTTCGCTAACTCTTTCATACACTTGATCATGTAGTCGTAGAGGATAAGGCCGTTGGCTTTCGCAGTCTCGACGATGCTGTAAAGCATCGCACTCGCGTCAGCACCATTTGGCGTATTTGAGAAAAGCCAATTTTTTCTGCCAATGACCAGCGGTTTAATTGCGCGTTCAGCGCGATTATTATCGATAGATAAATGACCGTCATCGATATAGCGGATAAGTTTCGGCCATTGGCCAAGCGTGTATTTTATCGCCTTGCCCAGCGGGCTAGACGCTAGCACTTGTTGAGTGGTCATCCACTCATACAACTCATCCAATATCGGCTTGGCATGCTGTTGACGTTCTACTTTTCGTGTCTCGACAGACGCTCCTTTTAAGCGGGATTCTATCCCATAGAGCTTCTGGATTTTAGCCAGCGCTTTATCTGCTTTGCCTGACTTACCTTTACCTTGAAGCTTCTTAGCATCCATGAACTTACGTCGTGCATGCGCCAAGCAGCCAACATTGGTGACTTGATGAAGACCATCATAGGCACCATAGCCATCGGTTTGCAGATAACCACTGTAATTCCCCAAGAAGGCAACAGGGCATGCCCTCGCACGACTGTTTTGATAGTCGTACAAGGCGATATTTTTCACGTTAGGAAGTGCAGCGTCGGGCGAGTCTGCGCCCGAGCAGTAGAGCCACATATAACACTGCTTATCTTCTTTGAGGACATTGAGCGGCGTTTCATCCGCCTGAACCACCACTTGCTCAAGTAGGTGCGTTTTCAAGGCCGCATAAAGCGGTGCGAACTTCTCACTGACTTGGATAACCCACCTTGCCATCGTGGTTCGTGATAGCTCGATACCCGACTGGGTAAACAACGACTCTTGGCGGTACAGTGGCATTGCGTATTGGTATTTGCCAAGGATGATGTTGGCCAGCAAACTTTCTGTGGCAAAGCTTTTAGGGATAATGCTCTGGGGCGCTGGCTTTTGAACGATACGGCTATTGTCTTCAGCTTGCTCGCACTGACGACAAGCATATTTAGGACGAACATATTCCAGCACTTTGAGCACGGCTGGTGAGAACTCAAGTTTCTCACTGCGGTCTTCACCGATTTTATGCAGACTATGTTTACAGCACGCACATTGCTTTTCGTTGTCATCTAAATCGAGTTCGATAACCTCACGAGGCAACGTCTTTGGAAGTGGCTTACGTTTACCGCGCTTTTTCGTTGTGGTGGTCGTCGTGACCTCAACCTCTTCTTCCTTAGCAGCTTCACATTCCACTTCGTTGAAGAGGTCACCTTGAGATTCATCGTAAGGCTTCAACGCCTCCGAGCGTTTCGCGAACTGACGGTCGAAGGCCAGTTTGAGCTGTTCGAGTAGCGACTGGCGCTCTTGTTTCAATCGGCTTTCTGACGCCATTAGCGCTTTCACCATCGCTTGTAGCTCGGCAACATCTTGACTGTCTGGGTTGATATTTGGCGTCTTTTTCATGGCATTTATTATACTAAAATCATACCGTTAACGCTTGGTACATAAGCCTTTATTATCGCTTAAGTCATTGTAAAATCGTTTATTTGAACGGGTTTGTGGCCGATAATTGTGAAGCCTGAAAGCAGTCTATCAAGTTCAAATTGAGTCAGGGTAAACACCTCATTTTTCTCTTTTGTAGGCCACTTGAACTTGGCTTTTTCGAGGCGCTTATACCATAGAGCAAAGCCTGTTTTATCCCAGTATAATACTTTGATTTTGTCGCGCTGTTTGTTGGTGAACAGGAACAGTGCGCCACTTCCTAAAGGTAAATCGGTGTCACTTTCGATAATCGCAGCCAGGCCGTTGATGGACTTTCTAAAATCGACGCTTTCACGATACAGATAAATCTCTGTAGGATTGAGCATAGCTTTCATGACAACGCTCCAATGAGTTCTGCCAGATAGGCAGCGGGCGTGCCTTGCGGAATGCTCAGCTCCACATTATTGATGAGAAGTGTCATGTTCGCGGTGGCTATTTGAGCTTGATATTTCGTTGTCTTTTCGACGACCTCTGCTCGTACAAAGCCTTGAGAGACATCCGCTTTTTTGAGTTGCTGGCGCTTAGCATAGAATGTCGAGGGATTGAGTTCATTAAGCTTACAAAATGCAAGCGTTGACAATGAACTCGATTCAGACTGCTCGATGAGCGTTTGCCATTCTTGATTAGTGTGTCGTTTTCCCATTTCAAATCTCCTGATGGTTGGAGACTTGATCTTATTCTTCGCGCTAGGCGATTAGAATGCGGGGTTTATGACGCGCTTACATGAATTCTATCAGTTAATTGTGTTGCATTATATATCGGCGTTCTTTGATTAGTATTTTGTCTTTGTCGAGCTGATATCTATTCTTTTTCATTTAAGCCTTTCGTTTTAATGTTTTCATTAAGGAGTTGCGTTGTCCATTTTCGTGAGATTTTCTTAAGTTCTTTTTGATGTTGGTACCTTCTTAAGGCTCCTCAGTAGAGGCTATCCGAATCAAATCTGTTCTTATGTGAGGGGCTTTATCAACCTGATGAACAACGAGTTTCGGGCCAGCACTCTTTCCTTTACTGTCAATTAGAAAAGAACTCCTACTCTGAGAACTAACGCACGGTTCGATAACTTTGAAGCGAGAAATGGTATTAAAAAGAGAGTGATATTAGAGATAACTCAATGTGATGAATATTTGCGGTGCTCACCTAGCAAATTACTACCCTTCGTTGATAGCGATGCTGGTGTACTTGAGTGATTTTTGACAAAGTGTGTCACTCTATGGGCAGTTTTCGTTTCTTTGAATTGGAGGGCTCCAGAGGTGGTAAGAACGTAGCCGTTAAGCATGACTTATTGAGGGAATATTAAACTATCAGATGGTATTCCATCTGATTTGGATTAGTTCATGTTTAAAGGTTATCGAGTTTTTTGAGTGGAATACGAATTTTCTATGGTAAAAAACTGAAAAAAATGGATAGTTTTTGATGGGGAGGCGTAGCGAAAAATACAACTATTTGCTTTTATTTTCTATACCATGCGAATTGTCATTCATAATATACCGCATTTATTCACTTTAAGCTTAGCCATGCTGCCGTTAATGTTTTGGTAAACCGAAGAGGAACCACAATATGTTATCAGCGGCCGGTGATATTCCCCTAGCTCTTAACTCAAATCAAATAGTGCTAAATTCAGGCGTTAAGGCAAGACTACAACCTGTAAGTAATTCCAATGGAGAGATCGTGTGTTATGAAGTGCTCAGTTATTTTTCTGACTCTTTAGGAAGCCCTTTGCCTCCACCTTCAATACTCTCTTCTATGAGTAGACGAGAGAAGAATCGGCATACACTCATACTGGCTAAGCTGGTAACTCAAAAGATAGAGAAGCCCATCAGTCTAAATCTGTTTGGTTGTCAATTGGAAGACCTATGTTTTGTCGAAGAGCTATGCCAAACCTTACGAAATGGCGATGTTATAGAGTTGGTTGAGCAGTCTCCAATCTTTGTCGACAAAAACACTACCAAGGCTTTAGAAGCTTTGTCGGCAAGTGGTATCCAAGTTGCTTTGGATGATTTTGGTTCAGGTCATTTTAACTTTGATTTACTCGCATTAGAACAGGTCAACTATCTCAAACTCGATATGCTTTTGTTTCGCAAAATATATGCTTCGAAACAAGCTATTCTAACGCTCCAAGGGTTAGTTAAAAGCTTACGTTGCTATGACGTAAAAGTGGTAGTCGAAGGTATCGAATCTCAAGCTGAATTAGAGTCATGTTTGTTAGCTGGGGCTGACCTTTTCCAAGGGTATCATTTAGGGAAGCCTTTTCTAATTAACTGATTATTCGATAGTGATTCTAACAACCGAATATCACAATAATTCAGGTATGGAGCATTGACATAATTTGTTCCTTAATTCTGAAATTCAAAAATCTTCAACTTTAAACATTAGATTTTTGGCTGTAACTAACTTAGCTTTCAAAGCCCAGTTATTCACAAGGTATTAAAAGGGTATTCCGATGCAGAGTTTTGGCATTGAACAAATTCCACCATCAGTTATGGAAGATACGTTCAATAATGTAGGTGAAGGGTTTCAAGAAATCCTCGATCAGATGGAGCGTATTAATAGTAATCAAACTATTACCACTGTGGATACATTGGCCTTACAGCAATCAATGTTTCATTACACCATGTTCCAAGAAATAGTGACTAAAGTTACTTCCAAGTCGGCTAATGCTATCAATGAAGTGATGAAGGCACAGTGATGAGAAAGTGGGTCTGCATATTAATTGTCTTGCTAGCTGGTTGTAGCGAACAAGGTAGAACACAAATCGGGAAGTTTGAATCTTCTGATATGGCTAATAAAGTCATTGTTTTGCTTGCGCATTACAAAGTAAAAGCGGTGTTGAGCTCGGAGAAGGACAGTTATCTTGTTAGCGTCGACGATAATATGGAAGCTAAAGCGCGTGAAATATTGACACAGTTTAACGCTTATTTTCAGAAAGAGGACTTGAATGAACTGCTGGAGTCCAAATTTGCGAGCTTGAGTAAGTTAGAAATGGTCAAAGGTAATTTGCTAGAGAGTCGCGAAATTTACAACAAGCTCAGTGTGATTCCAGGGATAATGAGGGCCAACGTAGTAGTCACCGGTGATAAAAATAAGCGTATCTCCGTGCTGGTAATGAGTCTCAAAGAAATCAGGTCCACCAACAAACACAACATTGAGCGCTTTTTAAAAGGAGTGGTTGACGAGAGGGATAAACTCACCGTGAGCTATTTTGTGGAAAGAGGCAGTGAAAGAAGTGATAAAGATGGACAAGACTAAACGTCGGCATCAAGTGTTACTGCATCGTTGTTTATCAAGCAAGCAGGTTTCTCAAGAGGTGTTTTTGTTGATCACCAAGCTGACAGATGAGGAAGTAAGCGAATGGTTCGCGAGTAAGCTGCGAGAGATACATTCAATCGCAGAAACACTCGGAATGATCGTCGAGTATCAAGCCGCCAAACGGGGAACGTGCGTGTCCAAGATGTGTTCTTTACGTCGAGCGTTGGGTCAGGAGTTGTCTCTATGGTCTGACACGGTGGGATTCGAATCCTCGTGTAAGTCACTGAACCGGATTGAGTTAGGCTTGTTGGTCATTAAACAGCAGGAGCCGCGTCAGGCTGCCATATGGGCGCTTCGGCTGGATATGGTACTTCCCAGAGATTCTTTATCAGTCAAAAGCCCCTGGCGAATCCGCAATTTGGTGTCACGCGTTTCAAATAGAGATATGTGAACCAAAGAATCACAAAAAGCATGATCAGGATTTAACTATGAAGTCAAAATCAATCCACTTGGGCGAACCAGGCGAAGAGTTTTACACGTTGCTTGAGAGGGGCATGATAGAGCAGGATATCGCAGCAATACGTCGGTCGAGCAAAGTGTCGCTCCCCAAACTCAAAGAGATCTTTGACATAGGTGTGGACTTTTACAACCAATTTCAGTTTAAGGAAGCAGAAATCGTATTCGCTGCCTATAGTGCGCTAAACCCTTATGATCATCGTGGTGTTGGGTGCTTAGCCGCGATTTACCTAGAAAAGAAACAGTTTCAAAAAGCGCTGGATATGTTGAATATACTCAAAACGTTTCCCAGTAATCATCTGGATGAGACGATTCTAAATATCGCACTGTGTCATTACAAGTTAGATCAAAAGTTGGAAGCTGCATCGATGTTGCTGATCGTTCGGCTGGATAGCCTTAACGAGTATTATGGTCAGCGGTACAGCTACCTCAAGCAACAACTTAGTCCATATTTATAATGAAAAGGAACTAATATACAACCTTAATTTGTCAATGCACTTTCAAATAGCACAAATAAAGGTTGTTAATCGATTTTAACGCTTGAACGTTTACGTTGCTTTAAAATTTCTAGTCTGTTTCAAAGCTTCAATATAAAAGAATTGTATTTTATATAGATTTAATCTCTATATGAATTAAGGTTTAAAATTATGGCGGAAATATTGTTTTATTCAAATAATAATCGCGAACTTATTAGTGAGCATACCGCTTCTAAAAGACAAGCTTTAGAGAGTGAGTTCAGTAAAATCGAACAGTGGATAACGCAGGTAGAAAAAAATGTGGCGACATTGGATACACCAGCTTCCTTGACTACAACAAAAGAAGTGACTGAAGCCCTGATGGCTGCTTCGGTATACCAAAAGCAAATAGTTGTACAAATGGTGAGCTCAAACCCTGAAGATGCTATCGCTCTTTCATTGGCGGCCAGTATTGAAGCGTATGGGCAGCAGTTAGAAAACATCAATGCATGAACTCAAGGTGGAAGTGCGGTTATCAATGCTTGCCTCGATGAAATGTTTGAGAACCTGATTGTTAGAGGGGAAGATGGTTTTTCGAATTGTGAGCTGGAGGATTTGTTTCAGTTAGCCCTGTTATCCATGATGTGTAACCCAGACGATTATCCTGGAATGGAACTGCTTATGCAAGATGACGAATTTATGATGCATGCAGGGCGTATTCTCGAGTTTACAGGTAGTGGCAGTCACAAGAAATCGGATATCCCGCCTCCTGGTTTAGCAGATTCTTACGAGTACATATACGATTCCTTTAAAGCTAACGGAATTCCTGCCGAAGGCACTTTTGCCTATAAATGCTTGTCTGTAATAGAGCAAAATGGAGGAGAGAAAAAACTGGAGGAGGGTATGTCTTACGACCCTTATGTGACGAATGGTGAGGGATGGGCTATTGGCACCAATTACTGGGGTGACGATGTGAGCGTTGAGGCTGAATATCTCTCGCCATCGAACACTTTGGTTGTTCTTAGCTATGCGGCTGTAGATGGTGAAGCGTCCGCCGAAGAATGGGATGCTATTCTCGAATGTAATTTGGAATCTATGGATGAAATATTAGACACTAATAATGAATATGACAACATCTACGAATATTTGGTTGCAAAGGATCCAGACCATTGGCGAATACAGGATGATGGTTCGTTTGACTTTTCTGGGTCGGTAGGTATAACCCCTGAGTATTTAAATGAGATATTCGGTGATTTCCCACCAAGGGAGCTGACCGAAGAGGAAATCGAAGAAGTAAACCGTATTGGCGATCAAGTTAAAACGCTTCTGTATTGGTTAAAAATCTGCCGTGATGAGCAAATGGCAATGCCTAGAAATATATAACATCCATTCATGAGTAATTAATTGATTATATCAAAGTTATTTTAATTATCCTGAGGTTTTAAAAGTGATAAATATTAATTTACCGTATTCGGGTAACGGTATGCGAAGCCATAAGCCTGAGAGTCAAATAACAGATACAATAAAAGGTAACATAGACAACCTTGCGAATGAATCTGAAAATGTTGCAAGCACATTGGAGTTACAAACAGAATTTGCTACTCCAAAAGGGGCGACGGAAGCCTTGATGGCTGCTTCGCTGCACCAAAAGCAGATTGTAGCGCAAATGATGAGCTCAAACCCGGAAGACTCTATTGCACTTGCACTTGCAGCTAGTATTGAAGCTTATGGCAAGCAGCTAGAAGCAATTAATGCATGGACAGAAGGAGGAGCAGCCGTTATCGGGCCTCTACTAACTGAAATGGCAGAACAAATCTTTAGCGATGGTGTTGAGGGCTCCGAGTATGAAGATCTCGTTCAGATAATGATTATGGATATGATGGTCCATGGTGATCTGCCGGCTAAGTGGAAAAAGAAGGCTGGATACTTCTTAGAATCTGCAGGTTCAGGAGCTCACAGTCCTATGTATGCAATGAGTGCGGGGGATTTAGAAGGATTTATGGCTGATGTCTATGAATACTCGTCAACTCTTCCCCCTGATCGTCTAGCTTATCAAGTCGCAAAGCAGATTGATCATGATAGTTTTTATAAATATCAAGATCAGTTTGCTGAAACCTATTGGAAAAACCCTGAAGGTTTCATTGATGGATTTAACGGTGATGATGATATGGGTTACGAGCCTGTAGGAGCGTCAACTCGCATCAGTCCCTTTTTGAAGCTTGTCATTATAGGTACAGCATCCTCTCAAGGGGAACTAAGTGCAGAAAATTATGAGGTTTTAGCTCAGGCAGAAACTGTTGATGAAGTAAAACAAATTCTTGGTGTACCTGCCGATCAAAATATGACTGAATGGATTAACGGCAATGTAGATGGTGCCGAAAGCTGGCAAGGTCATGGGAAGGATGGTGTTGATGGTGATGGGCAAGTGTGGTGGAACTTCCCTGGAACTGGAATTAATTTTTCTTATTTGGAATCATTATTCGATGATTTTCCAGGTAGAGAACTCACAGAAGAAGAAATTGAAGAAGTAAACCGTATTGGCGATCAAGTGAAAATGCTTCAGCAAACGCTTCAATATTGGTTGAAAACCTGCCGTGATGAGCAAATGGCAATGGCGCAAAACATCTAAAAGTTGATGTGATACACACGGCATTTTTAGGTTAAAAAGGTATGACATTGCCGGGGACATGCCGCTCTCTCAGAGTCTACAGACAGGTCGAGTACCTGCTCATTCCTGGCCAATAATATGAAGAGAAAACAATGAGTACATTCATGAATACCATCGCAGCCACTTCGTATGTGAATGCTGTCGATGAAGAACCGTCGAAGGCCGCTAGTCAGGCGACTCAAAGTGCGTCTTCAGATACGGTTGTACCTGGGCAACCCCTTCCGGGAAGCTCAGTGTCGCTAAGTGGACTTTGGCGCTTGGTCGAAGATCAAATGAAAGAAGTCGCAAACGCAGTGTCTGGCACGGGAAAGGAAAACTCGGAAGCCAAAAAGTCACTCATTGAATTGCAAAAACAATCGCAAATCAGTCAGCTTGAGGAGCGCGAAAACGACATCAATGAGCAACAAAAAGCTCAGAAAAAGAAAGGTTTCTGGGGTAAGTTTGCAATGGCTCTGGGGTTTATTGCTGCGATCGTCGTCGCCCCTTTTAATCCTGCGATGGCGGCAGTCATGGTAGTGACGATGGTAGCTAGTATTGTGGTTCCTAAAGTTGCGGATGAAATCATGAAGGCGGCAGGTGTGCCTGAAGAGACGCGTGCTAAGGTTACCATGGGCCTTCAGTTAGCGATTGGTCTGGCTAGTATGGTGCTCAGCTTCAACCCTGGCAAAATTGTCACCAAGCTCGGACAAGCAACCTCAAAGATGGCATCTAAAGTGGCCAGTACCGCTGCTAATATTGCTAGTAAAGCTCCAGTGAGTTCGGTGACATCGATGGCGTCAAAAATAGGCGAACTGAAGAACATTGTGATGTCTATGAAGGCCATGCGTCCTCTATGTAAAATGACGCAAAAAGCCAGCAAGATGCTTGACGATATCGCAGAAAAGCTTAAGGACTTTATGGTTAATAGTGACAAGGCTTCTCTTCGAGCATCTCGAATGAGTCAAGTGGCAGAAGTCGGTTCAACAACGGCTTCAGTTGTGAGTGCTGGATATGGAATTAAGTCGGCAGACATTATGAAACATCTCGAGATTAATCAGGCGAAACAAGAGGAATTGGAAACTCGGATTCAACAAATCATCAATATGCTGAATCAAGCGATGCGCGCGATTTCACACGCATTTGAATCAATGTTCAAAACGAACACTGACCACCGTGATTTCAACGCAAAGATGATTTCCATCCATATGTAACTAATAGGATCATTATATGGCTACAAATAACGTAAATATGCCGTCCGCATTGATTGACGCGCAGGGTATCAGCATATCATCTCCAGTAGCTGGCCCATCACAGGAGTTGCAAAACCAATTGCTCGTGGTCTCCCAAACGTTCAAAGGCGCAGACCAGTTCGTTTTGACTGATCATCAGATGGATGAATTGGTCAAGGTATCTATGGCTGTGGCAAGAGGGGATTTCTCAACCGTCATTGAGCATCTAACGCAACTCAGCGCTCCTTCGAAGTCGACTGGCGAAACATCCACAGCGACGGAACAGACAGGAGGAAGCCACAGTAGCGTCACCATGGCCGAGTTACTGGCACTGATGACCGAAATCATCGAATCTTCGCATGAGCTTCGCTCACAAGTGATGCAAAACCGAATCTATGAAGCGTCCGCGACTTGCGACTTGGCAGTGGCATTGGCGGCGGACAAGTGCCATGACGCGCAGACGAAGTTTGCTATTACCCTCGCGGCGTCATTAATCACGATGGGCGTGTCGACGTTTGCAACGGTGCGTATGGCTCAGCCAAAAACACTGCAAGATAAACACATTCGTAGCATGTCTGGTGATGAGAGTGTGACAGTTAAATCGCTCGATGCCAAGACACGTAATGATTATTCAGCGCGCCTTCAGGATGCACGTACCGGTAAGTACCGAGGGGTGTCGCAAGGGGCTGAAATGGCGCAAGGCGTCGTAGGGAATGTCAATGAAATGCAAAATGCGGCTCAGATCCGAAATCAGGAAGAGACGCAGGCCGATAAAGAGATGAAAGCGAAGTTTGACGATCAGTTAACCGAATACATTCAAAATCTGACTCAAGAGACGGCTAAACTCAATGAGATCTTGGACTCTATTGCGAAAGCAAGCCTAGCCACCAACCGCTAATAAGGTATGAGCGGGTATGCCCGCTCATTTTAGATAATGCGTAATATTTCAATTTCAATCCCCCAACGTGCGGAACGCGTCTCAGATATATCAACAGTTAAGAAAGCACGGGATGACCGAAAATTCAAGCGAGTCCGCGATGTCAAATACATTGAAAAACACCAACGGAAATATCCGCGCATTTTTCGTGTTCGACGTAAAGTAATGACGCCACAAAACCAGCGACAGTTTGTCAAATTGCTCAATAGCTATCAGCTTAGAGCACTGCGCGACTGGCAAGGTTTTTTTGAGTCATTGCCAGACGCGGAGTCGCTCAATGACGCCCAAGTTTTCATCTTGCAGGCGGTGCAGCATAGTCAACATTTGTATCCGGCTTCGGTGAAGAAGAGTCTTGGAAAATACAGTAAGCAGTTAGCTAAGTTAAACGATGACAATGAGCCCAGTAGTGAAACGCTGCAGCAGTTAGTTGCCTACGATCATTACTTGGAGGGATTGTTGTCACTTTTGGTACTGTGTCGGCGATATGACCAAGCCAACAAAAAGCCGCAATGCGGCAACGATGACCATCAGGAGGGCAACAATGACTAAGCAGCGTATTGCCCATTGCCATTTGCGCAACATCTCATTCGACCCCTATGCGTTGATAGCCAGCAAATCACAGCGATTGAGCTGGAATCAAACCGGTGACACCGAAGTACTGCTGAGCAAAAAAGAAGTAGTGGAATGGTTCGGGTTGCTTAGAACGTACTCGGAACAAACGGTGCAAGCTATCCTGATCGACGGAATATTAAACAATGAATTTCACAACATCACCTTCATTCTCAGCTTAGTGCAGAAGGACGATTTCAAAGTCGTCGCATCCAAGCAAGCGTATCAGATGCTTTATGAGTTTGTTTCGCAAACACCGACAGGCATCCGTGAGTGGATCGACGACAAAGACTTTCTAATGAGCAGAGATGTGTTGGCGCTACTGTCTCGCAATAGGTAAACAAAAATGAACATTCAGATCGCAACAATAGAAGCTAACGTGGCCTTGTCCCGTGCGTCGATGGAGAGCATCAACCGTGTTGCGGGCCAAGTATTTGACAACGGTGCCATTGAGATTGACTTTCATGGCGTACACGCCGATGTTCAGCCCACAAAAAACAGAGTCATGTTTCAGCTGAGTCATCAAGGCATTGAGGTTCAAGGTGTCATAACGGTTGAAACCGTTCAGCGGTTGTTGGCGGTGGAAGTACAGTATCTAGAACCGGAGTACGTGTTTTATCTTTTGGCTCAGCAAGGCGCAAAGTATGGGATCAGTAGTATTCGCTATGAAGAGCCCCCCGTGTCCACTCCACAACCTCTGATTAACGCTTCTTTTCGTTTAGGGGAAACCACCGTGAAGGGAGCTCTAAGTGTGCCAACTCTGTTTATTGAAGATGACTTCTTGAGTCCCAAAAAACAAATACTTTCCGACCAGCTAAAGTTGTCGGTCAGTTGGGCACCGTTTGAAACGGCATTGCACGCTGAAGAAATCACTGCGCTTACGGCGCAGGATTTGGTGCTTGTGTTTCCCAAGTAAATGTCAGTACTCAATAACATAGAACGGTTTCTATTGAAACTAGAGCGGAATGAACATGAGGTGTTTACTCATCATCCTGACCATCTTTTGTTGCCCATCATTCCATTTTTCCAATTGGTCCATGTCGAGGACATAGAGCTCGTTCTGAAACAATTAAGCCTTTTTGAACAGGGAAAAGGGCAGTTTCTGATCCGGCTCGACGGCTTTGTTACCTTAGCAGCAGATGGAACGAACCTTCAGAAAGAAGATCTGCGACGTTGGACACTCCAATTAATCGAGTCCATGAGATATTAACATGTGTATAAACAGCCTAGTGACAACACCCGCGACGAGCTCAACGAGTGCGACATCGCCGTTATCGAATAATGGTAACATAACGTCGCTTAAGACAGCCCCATCTGAGCTGAGGACATCCCATTCTCAGGCTCTTCGTTCAGAGTCAACGGTACATCCCGATTCTGTGTCGGCAGAGCCGTCTCTGTTGAATAAGACCGAGGATGAGACTGAACAGAGAGGGACGTCTGCTGATAGTGAGCGTATCCAATCGACCCGTTCTGCGTCGAATCAGTACAGCAACAAAACGAAAGCCAAGGTACACTTCGGTGCCTGTTCCATCGGGGCTCTAACCTTTGGTGTTCTCGCTGGACCTGTAGGGTTGGTTTTTGCACCTGCGTACCTAAATGCTATCTGCATGGCTATGTATGGAGGCCATGAATTTTTGATTGGGGAGACTCCCCCTCACCAGACTGAGTCTGAGACTGCGAATCCAGAACCTGAACAATCCACTTCTGCCAGTCACACTCCCCTTAGTTCCGATCAGCCGGTTGGTCCAGAGAATGAGGAAGAAGAGGATCCTCATAACAACGATACCCCACCAGATCCGTTTCCACCCCATGGCAAAGGTGGAAACTTTACCTTTGCACCAGTCTATGCACCGAACATCACAATTAATGAAGCGCCCAACATAACGATTAACGGCAATATCTACTTCATGCAAGCCGGTGAGACGGCGATGCCGTCGCAAGCAACCTCAGCGAAAGAGGATTTGACACAAACAGCTAAATCACGTGATGTCTCCACTTCTTGTCACAGTGAACAAGTTCGTGTCACGCGCATTTCGAAGCTAACTCCTGAGCAAGTCTCTAAAGCAGTAGATACGACCGATTCTATCTTACAGACTTTGACGTCGGGAGAACTGAATGCACACCAATTTAGTTTCAGTGATGGCGCCCAGACTATCGTAACGGGCCTGCCAGCCCCTATGTCACCTGTGCATCATCGAGGTAAAGGATTCACTTCATTTAACGAAGCCAGTGTGACTCAGTCACAGACCTCTTATGCAAAAGAGAAAGCGAAACATTCTGATATTAAAGTGGGGATCACTCATTCGTGGCAGTGCGGTGATAACGGGCAATGGTCGCTCAAGCCTCTAAGTGATCAAGACAAGGACGATGTAAAAAAACGTGACCGCGAACCTTCGATGCGCTCGAAACCAACGGTTTCTCACATCGCAATGTCTAGTGAGACGGACAATAAACCAGAGGAGTACTCGGCCAATCTTGAGACTAAAGCTTCCATCACGCAGACAACGCCCATTGTGAACAATAACTCGCAAGGTATCAGAGAGGATTATTCCAGCGAGACAAAACCTGACAATGAAAAAACTTCTGGCTACCTCTCTGCTATCTCCGATAGCGTTGGGGGGCTAAATAGAACCATCCTCGAAAATTCGACAAGTACAGAGCAAAGGACAGATAAGGGGGCAAACAGCGTAGAGATCCGCCGACCTATTCTACCGACAGGTCAGGCGTCGGAAAGTCATGCTACGAAGGCTGAGTTTCAGTACAACCGTTGGGTTCGTGACGGAAGCCAATGGAAACGAGACACTAAGGGACAATGTGAGGGAGGAGCGCAGGTCATTTTGAGTCCTGGGTCTGCACAAGCCATTTCTGGCTTCCACAGTAACCGAACGGTTGGGCTGTTTAATAATATGTCACCGATTACCCTGAAAATACGTGAAAATGCCAATAACAATCAACTACTTCGGAGTGCCCGTCCGCTCAAACTATTTGGGCATAGACCGTTTCCTCAGCCAGACCCGGCCGAACTGGTTTTTGAGTCGACGACGGGGGGGGAATAGGAACATATCTTCACAATTGGTAAGACTAAATCTTAGCCCTTCAGATTTAGTCTTTTTTTTTCCGTAGAGCCCAATGGGAGAGGGCGGCTAGAGTACGGCTCGCTCAAGAGATGAGGTGAACCGTGTATATTGAAATTGAATCAGCACAGCGTGCAATTCCTCAAATTAGTTTTAAACGAGACCGTGGGACAAATGTAATCAAGCAGTCTGAATTACGTCTGTACGAGGATGCTCAAACGTTGTTAGACAGCTTGAAGGGGCGTGTTGACGAGTATCAGTGCATCTTGGAACAAGAGGTGTTGAGGCTGATCGAGGAGAAAGAGCAGACATTAAATGCCCACATAGAACAGGTATTTGGCGACACGGTGGAGAGTTGGAATACCAAACAAAACCAATGGCTCGCTGAAGCGGAGGACAAACTGTCTGCACTGTTAATTGAGCAGAGACAACAGCTTCTGGGGTTGAAAGAAGAATTGAAGCGTACCGTGGTGAAGTTGACTCAGGCGCAATTGGCCAGCGTCAGTCAGGACGAAACGTTAATCAGCTATTTGGTGGATGTCCTGCACTCACGAATAGACGATGCTAGCCGTTGCTTGAAGGTGGAGAGTAACTTCTCAGATACTGGCGTGATTTTGTCGGTCGAAGACGACGAACGAGTCATTTGTATTAACACGTCTGAATTGATCGCTCAGCTAAGAGAGGGCTTAGACACCTTATGATGAAGTCCTTAAAGCCCCGAGCTTTCTTGTTCAATCCAAGTAGTGTTGTCTTGGCGCTGCTATTGCCCACCATTATTTTATTCACGCTGCCAGGTGAAGTGATTGATGCATTTATTCTATTGAGTTTTATCAGCTCAGCATTGCTCATGATCATTATGCTAGAGAACGACGAACCGTTAAAAGTGACGTTTCTTCCCACCGTTGTTCTGTTGCTAACAACGTTTCGATTGTTGTTGTCGATAGCGACAACACGGAACATCATCGCCAATGAAGATGTCGGTGATGTGATCGAAACTGTCGGTCAGTTTGTTATGGGGGGTAATTTAGTATCGGGGCTACTAATTTTTGTCATCATTACTATTGTCCAATTCCTTGTTGTTACCAAAGGCGGCGAACGTGTTGCGGAGGTTGGCGCGCGTTTTTCACTGGATGCGTTGCCAGGGCGTCAAATGACGATAGATGGTGATTTGAAAAGTGGTTTGATCACTGGAGAACAGGCGCAAACACTGCGAGCAAACCTCAGTACGGAAAACAAATTGTTTGGATCGCTCGATGGCGCTATGAAGTTCGTCAAAGGGGACTCGATTGCCGGGATCTTGATCAGTCTGGTCAACTTGTTTGGTGGTATCTACGTGGGCATCAACCAATTTGAATTATCACTGTCAGAAAGTATTAGCCGATTCTCCGTGTTGACCATTGGTGACGGGTTGGTATCGCAAATACCCAGTTTGTTGTTGTCCATGGCTTGCGGTGTTTATTTGACCCGGATCAAAGGCGCAGAAGAAGAGTCGAAACCGTTTATTTCGCAGTTGATGACACAAATAGGCGCGTTCTGGAAAAGTCTTCTGATGATTGCGTGTGTCGTATTTATGCTAGGCATGCTGAATGTGGAATTGTTATATGTTTGTCTCCCATTAGCGGCGATCTGCGCTTTGTTGGCGTATGTACTGAGACGACAGCAATTGGTGCCCGAAGGCCTAACCAGCTTTGAGGCTAAAGGCAGTGGATTGTTTGAATCACTGAAATTTGTGGTTCGTGAAGACCATCATCAAGGTGTCATTTACCAGCGTTTGAAATCGTTGGAAGAGGCGTTGTGGGGACAGGCTCTGGGTGCGCCTGCGATGATCGTAGATGAGGCGTCTGGTTACGATCTCGAAGTGTATATAGCTGACATTTGTATGTATCGATTTCGCCATGAGACCGCGGGCGAGGTCGTGGAGATCATGAACGATGGTTTCTTCATCCGGCATGACAGTCTGGCTGAAAACCTGTCCCAAGTGGTGTCTTACTTCTTAAGAAGGCGTCTGATAGAGAAATACAATCTGCAGTTCACCAGCAATGTGATTGAAGGATTAGCGCAACAAAGCGAAGTTATGAAAGGCGAGATCGATTCAGCCATTGGACTGAACCGCGTTCACGATGTTCTCAAGGAGATGCTTCGAGCTCCTGAGTTCTTTTTAGACCGAATTAGCTTTTTTGAGGCGCTGATTTATTGGTCAAGAATAGAAAGTGACCCCAAGAATTGGCTAAACCGCATTCGCGCTCAGGCAAGATATGAGATCACGTCTCGACTCATGAACTCGGCTAATCAAATTCATGTGGTGTTACTGCCACCAGAGATCACCGAGCAAATCGAGTGGTTTGTCTCCGGGGAAGTTGAAGACATCAACCAGATGATTGCAGTCCAGCAAGGGCTTCGACAAGAGCTGCTTCGCTTGACGGCATTGCACCGTTGCCTACCTACCTTGGTGGTCAATGATTCGGAGGTCAATATGGTGAAGTCATTCTTCTATCAAATCGTATCGACTTTACCGGTTTGCAGCCATGGTGACATTGCTGACTCTAGCTGCGTGGCCACGTCGGACGTGATACAGATCGCGCCATAGGAGGCTAAATGGAATCCTCAGAACCCAAAAAGTACCCTCCGACGGCTAAAAAGCTCCGAGACTTAAAGAAAAAAGGCCAGTTCCCGAAAACGGAGCTGGCGCAACCTACGCTGGAATTGGTGGTGTTTACGCTGGTTTTTATTGCCGCCCTTTATCTGGCGTTTGAGCACATCAATCAATGGATTGAAATGATGCTTTATGCCGATGTGAGTATTGGCTTGTCGTCAATGATGGCGCAGCTTTGGTGGGCGATTGCTGGGCTAGTTGGCTTGAAGCTGGTGGTTACCCTATTGAATTGGGTGGTCCTCAATAAAACCGTGGTGAACACCGAAGCACTCGGCTTCAAAATAGAGAAAATCAACCCGGTTAATGGGTTTAAAAATATATTTGGCCTTGAAGCCATGTCTCGGGCGTTGCGTAAAGTGCTGGAGCTGCTATTTCTGCTTTTTTTGTTGAAATACATCTTTGACGTGATTGGGGGAGATTTGACATCACTGTGGGAAATGAACAATCAGAGCTATTTTATCTATCACCTGATGATGTTTATTGGATTGTGTTCTGCTGTGTTTGTTGTGTTTGGCTTGTGTGTAGGTAGCGTTGACTATTTGGTCGAACGTTTCCATTTTCATAAAAAAAACCGCATGACATTTACCGAAATGAAAAATGAGATGAAAGAAACTGAAGGCGCTCCGGAGATCAAGTCTGAACGCAGGCGGCGGATGCGCGAAGTAATGGAGAGCCCAATGACGATAGGGCGTAAACCCACGTTTGCGATCGCCAATCCGACGCACATCTTAGTCCCTATTTGCTATGAGCCTGGTATTGATAAAGCGCCAGTGGTCTTGACCATTCGCACCAACAGTTTCGCCAAAGAAGAACGTCAGCGATTGGCTGCCTTGAATGTGCCTGTGATCGAGAACAAACCGCTGGCCAGAGCCTTGTATAAGACGATGAAAATAGGCGAGGCCCATATACCGAAAGAGTTTTATCGAGATGTCGCGGTGATCATCTCAACGTTAAGAAAGGATAAAAAGCGTGGTAAGTAAATTGAGAGCGACGATAGCCAGCCTGATGATAATGAATCTTTGTGCCTGCAGCACGCCAGTCATTCTAGATACGCATTCGATATTAGACTTTGAGTGGGAAGCGGACGTCTACAACATGATGTATGCCACAGTGGGTGATGTCGATAATCTTCGGCTCTGGGTGCGTCGTCCCCCAAGCTTTACGGAGGGTGCACCTCACCAAAAGGCGTGTGTGGAAGTTGGCCAGCCCGGAAAGGACAATCGATTCTATCTGGCGAACCTGAACACCTACGGGGTGCTGGAAGTCTACAGCTGTGAAGGGGACTATGCGGCATTTTCCAATTTGGTGTCGCCTAACCATTATCGACGTTTTGACAAGGAGCCGTGGTTAAGTGTTGATGGGGTGAGTGAGACGTCACTTGACAGCGGGTTGTATCGATTCACCTTCACCAGTTTGTTTCCAGTGAACGAATCTGAATTGACCGAACAAGGCAAAGTCACCTTGCTTAACGTCGTCGAGCGAGCCCGGCAATGGCCTGTGAAACACATTCGTATCTACGGTGTCGCGGACTCGTCAGGGGACTATGCGCATAACCAGTTTTTAGCGAGGGCGCGTGCTCAGATCGTAAAAGATTTTTTAAGGGAAGAAGGCGTGCATCAAATCCCTATTTCGTTGCGCGGCAGTGTAGAGAACGGATTACCCAGTGCCGAAGAGCGTATCGCTCAGCGGCGTTTTATGATTGAAATGAAGTTAGACACACAATGAAGAATCAGCAATTTTCGTTATTAATTAGTGAAGTGGCCCAACTGGTGAATGGGGAGACCTTACCCGTTCGAGACAGAGATTCATTAGTTTGCACTTATGGTGAATGGTCATGTCGAATTGAAAACGGTGCCGTGATTGGACTGACAGGGCAGATCATTGTACTAGTCAAATTAGACTCTGCTATCGACGAACAGCACGCCCTAAAAATGAATGGTCACTTTGGGCTGACGTTGGACGGGTACATTGCGATGCTAACGGACAACGAGCGATTCTATGTTCGCCATACGCCCATGCCGACTCATCCACAACAAGTACTCGATGTGCTGAGCCAAACAATCAGTGTCGTGCATCAACTCAAAGAAGAACTGCAAAGATTATGTGGTTGATCGAATTTCTCACAGGGCACCTCAATGGTGTGACGATCCCTTTAGAGCGTTCGTTGTGTTTGACTGGGGCCACTGAGTCTGATCAGCCGGATGTGTTGGCGCTTCCGGAGTATTGGTCAAAAGACACATCGTTGACCCTTGAGGTCGAAGGAGAGCAACTGTATGCACAAGGCTTTCATCGCAAAGGAAAACGTAAGGAGCTCGTAGCAAACAGTGTTTATCAACATCAAGGGCTCGTTTTCTTTTTATACCCCCAAGGGCTGCGCGCGCCAAGACTGCGTCGATATCGCCTCAAGCAATACCAACCTCTTATCGTGATGGCTCTGGTGCTTAATGCCTTCCTAACCTCTGGGGGGATCATGTGGTGGCAGTCTCATCAGACTGCGTTAATTGCGAAGTATTGGACACAGATCGAGTCTGGCTACATCAAAGGTGATCATCTATACGTGTTCGATCCAGCGGCACTTGACGGCTTGCCTGAATACTTGAGTGCGAATATGACTGTAATTGAACCATCGACGTACTTACCAACGTCACAGTTGTCTGTGGAAGTGGTGTCCTCTGAAACTGGTCAGCCTCTCTCCAGTTCTATCACAACCAAAAAAGGGCGCGATCAAATTCGTGTGCACACCGGGGAAGTTGACAACCAAGTCATGTCGCTATTGGGGAAATCTGGAGTGAGTTTTGTTAAAAAAGGACAAACTTGGTGCGTGTCAGACCCCGAGTTAGCTGCGAGAGTACTCAAGGCGCATGGGCTAGATAGTATCACCAAACACCTGACGGCCTGTAACGATAGTCACGAGCGTATTGATTCTAATTCCTTCCCATACGCAATTTTCTTTTCTACTCAGTCAGTACGTTACATCTATGATGCAAGTAATCGGTATTGGGAAGGAAGCTTCGTTCCTGAGCTCGGTGTCATACAGGCCATCACGCGTGAAAAGGTGATTTTTAAAGATGGTTCTAAAACCCGAATTTATGACATCCCAAAACAATAGGAGAACAAATATGTCAATGTCGCAGATCGTAAACTTTTCTGATTTAGAGTCGATCTTCTCTAAGAAAGCGTCCTATGCAACACTGGAAACCATGATCTTAGATCAGCCGTCTGTGCAGAAAATGGTGGACGCTAACCAGAGTAGTAACAGTGGTTCACAATCGGTGTCTCTATTCACCCCGGGGGCTGTCGATCCTTTAGATCTGATTGACCAGATTTTATCTCAGTATATTGAAACGCAAACTTCCCATGCGGATGCGATGGCACAAGAGATTGAGGTGATGTCTAATGCGGTTGCTGAAATCAATCGACTATGGGGACTGGTAATGCAGGAAACTCTGCCAAATACTGACCCCAACAGCAGTGATAAAACACCACTTCTTGGTGATGATTACCTAGAACAAATAGACAGTTATATTAAAAATGATTTGGGTGATTCTCGAGGGATTTCGGTCATTACGGGAAGTAACTTAGAGAACACCAAAAATATGTCGGTGAGTTATGGAGAGCTTCAAGAAATGAACGCAACCATGACGGCATACTGCGACACCATCCAAGTGGATTTGGACACCAAGCAGCAAGAATTTAAGAATGTTATGACCGAAATATCTTCGGCCCAAGAGGAAATTCGGGATGTTCGTAGAGCGATTGTCGCCATTACACAGGGGTAAATCATGAAAATTGCTATCGATGTGGTGATCGGTCACACCTCGTTAACACTCGAACAACTAAATCAGTTGCACAAGGGCCAGGTGAAGCCGTTGACAGATTTTGTTCAGTCTTCGGTCATGCTGAAAAGTGGGAACGAACTTATCGCCACAGGGACCCTGATCAAAGTCGATGAAGGTTATGGTGTGTTGATAGAAGAAATTAACCCGCTAGTCCATGGATAATCGATAGAGAGGTAGGGCTTAGGCGCTGCCTCTTTTTGTTTTTTGAGGGTTTTACATTCTTTTAGAAGGAGGTTTCATAATCTTTCTCATAATTTTCTCATCTCTTTTTATGACAAATCATGCAATATGAACAGCATCATATCGTGATCTGGTTGCAGACACATCACGCAGTGGTTTTGTCGTGAAAACAGACGCTCTCATCTCTCATCAAAGGCAATATGGGACGCTGGGTTCAAACACATGACTGCACATCGACAATGTAATGACGGTAAGAAGTGAAATTTATGGTTAGAAATTATGTACTAGGAAACCAGATAGTTTTTGACGTGCTTAAACGGGAAGTGGCCTCACCTGCGCAGACGCTTACGCTTGGAGGACGTGAAGCTGAAATCCTGAAATTGCTCTGCATGCACACCAACGAGGTGATAAGTAAAGAACACATGCACCGAAAGGTGTGGGGTAAAGTGTTAGTCAGTGAAACATCTCTCACTAAAGCCATCTCTAACCTGAGGAAATCTTTGGCTCGATTAGAGTCTTTATCGTGTGAGATCAAAACTATCCCTAAAGAAGGCTACATGCTGATCTGTGAAAGTGGCAGCGTGTTTGAAGCCTCTGGAGAAAAGACGCCAGCGTTTAACATTAAACAGATAAACAATGAGAAAGCATCACTTGAGCGCACGAAGCGGGTGTCCTGTCAGTACAGTAACGCTCTTGAGCCTACGTTACCCACAGCACATTACTCCGCGGTCACTCGACGACATTTTATGACCCTTTTTGCTTCGTCACTCTTAGCCTCTCTCATGACGGGGGTGATCCTTTTATTGCTCAAATAGTACAGCGGCGTCAGTGAAGTTAATGTTTTCATCACGTCGCATTGCGGGGGCCATTACAATGGCTGATTTATTTGCCAGCATCTAAGCCAGTCTGAGCGATGAAAGGAATTCATCGCTATCCAATCCGGTTGAGTTTCCTCGACGTACTTCCTTTATTTTCTCATTGTGGGTCAGACTTTGATGCGGACTATCGTAATAGACGAGAACCGCCTTTATTCTCCAACCTTATACTCCTTCATAAGCAGATACCATCGAAGGCATCGGTCAAATCACAATGCCTTCCAAGGTGGCCGCGTGCACGGTAAAAGGCTTGGAAGGCTTTCCCTTAACGTGTGGGGGCGCTCAATAGATGGTCGAGCTTGTATGGCATGTTGAAAAAGCAGACAAATGCTTGGGCGAATGACTAGGCGTGTCTGCCAGAGAAATTCCTAATGTAAGCTAGCCTTCACCGGAAAGAACCGTCACGTGAAAAGTTGTGAAAATTTGGCAAAGTCGGAATTTATCACATTTGTTCACTTTATCTTGTTGGTGGGATGGGGTTGAATTGTGTTTGACGCAGAACACAGCACGTAGAGCTGTAATTGTTCATTTGATTATCTGATATACACACTAAGGAGAAATATCATGATACACGTAGGCCCAGAACCAATCGATAATCATCTCAGCATAGACGATGTTGCAAATTCTTTTGAAGGCTTTATTTCCAAGGCTGATGGAGATATTAACGACTTCCTTGCGAAGCATACTAAAGATGGTCAACTGGAAATAACAGCACCTGAATCGTTGGAGCTTCAAAAACTGATGGCCAACCAAAGCATCGCGGCGCAAGCGGGAACGTCAACCCTTAAAGGGGTGAAAGACTCCATTGCGGCTGCGGCTCGTAACATCTAGTTTTAATTACAAAGGTGATAATTATGTAAGGTATTGATATCGATGTTGGTCCTTTATATATCGGAGGGCTAACTACGGCGGATGTCGCCGATTCTTTTGAAGGCTTTATTCCACGGCTGATGAAGATGTTGAGAAGTTCATTGCGGACAATACCAATGCAGATGGTGTACTGGAAATGTCAGCATCTCAATCGTTGGAGCTTCAACAGTTGATGGCCGACCAAAGTATTGCAGCGCAAACGGGGACGTCCACTCTAAAAGGGGTAAAGACTCTATACGGCTGTGGCTCGCAACATTTAACTGTCGCAGGGCTAGTGCCCTGCGACCCATTCGGTGTGACCATGATAGATATCTTGAATCCAGACAATGCCTTTTCTGGGGCCAATTTAATTGTTTTATTGGCTTTAGTTTTGGTGTCGACCGTATTGTTTATTTGTTTTTCAGGGTTTGTGAAATACAACATTGTTCTGAACATCATCAAAAACGCGGTGGGGACACAACAAATACCGCCTTCCATGGTTGTGAATTTGCTGGCCGCATTGATGGCTTTGAACAGCATTTGGCCTGACATTACTCCGGGCTTAGAGAGAATTAAACCTTATTTCTCTAAACAACAAGAGGAGCAAGCTTTCCCCTTGGACATTCAGGAAATACAAAACAAAGACCAGCCTCAAAATATTACCATGTACTACTTGGTCTCTCACATATTTGAGTACTTTCCTGAGTTGCTAGAGCGGGCAAAACACAACACAGAGACGTTGACGGATATGATAGAGCTACCCCTCAACTTTGACAGCAGTGCCGATACGTTTAAGTACTTTCTCGGTAATTTGATTTTGGATCTGTATCAAGGTTTTGAAATGGGCCTAAAGCTCTACATGGTATTTGTCAGCATCGACTTTTTAATCGCGGTGGTATTGAGCGGCGTAGGGATGACGATGCTTTCTCCAACCGTTATTTCGACTCCGATCAAACTAGCTATTTTTTATTTTTCTGACAGTTGGACCATGTTGTTTAGGGCGTTGGGTTAGCATGGAGGCCCTATTATTTCCCAACTGGACGTTGTTTGCGGGATTGTTCCTGTTTTTGAAAGTGTACGAGCCGACCCGACTCTACTTAGACAATACCTGTTGTTTGGCTATTGCCATCACCTGCGCGATGTTTGTGGACCATCAATTGGTGTTTAATGAGCTTCACTTGGGGTGGGTGGTTGCAGTGGTGATGTTTGCCTTATTGATGTCGGTTCCCTATCTGTTAGGGGGCATGGTAGGCAGTGTCATCCAGCAGTTGCTGCTACTGAATGAACAATCGGTGCAAGACAAACGTTTTACGGATGAATCTGAATCTTTGGCAAAGATCAGCAGTTTGTTGATGGTGTATTACGCCTTAAATGACGGGACTTTATTTTGGCCGCTGCTGCAATTGTTGAATGCGCCAAGCTCCATCGCGTTGCAAACTGATTTTGCTCAGTTGTTTTTTTTTATCACAGATAGCTTAGGCATGTTGGTCGTTGTGTCGGGTAAATACATTGTACTCATGATCGTGACCACTGTGTGTTGCGGGTATGTCGACTTGTTTTTTAAAAAGGCATCCTTGTCCCAGTTTGTGACGCCCAATGTCAAAGCAGTGCTGGTGGTGATTTTGTTAAACCTCTGGTTTTTAAACGACCAGTTCTACGTTTTTAAACAGTTAATGCAAAAGGTAGGGTATGAATAACATACAAACGCAAGGCCTTCGTCAATCAAGCAGCGTGTTGGAAGAAACCTCTGACTTTGAGGCGATGATACATGAAGTCGCTCAAATTGCAGACATCTCAGAGGGTGATGAAACAGATAATTCAGATGAGGTTCTCAGTGACGAGGAATTAGAAGAAATCATTCTGGAACCGACCATCATCAATCAAATCATTCGTCAAATGAAACAAGACGAGCAACGATTAGAAGAGATTTTCGATGAAACTTAAAATATGGTTGTGTGCGTTGTGCATACTGGCAGGCCCTGTCCACGCCAACGTTTTTATCAAGCAGCAAGACATGAATGTCGGCCAAGCGTTGGCCGCCATCGCGAAAGACATGAACCTGAAGCTAGTGGACCAATTAGGAAGCGAGGCCGAAAAGCAGGTGATTTCACGCCCTCTGTCGGGGGAAGGCAAAGAGTTACTGTTAGAATTGTCGCAAGTCTATGATTTTGATTGGTACATCTATGGCAGTACACTGCGCGTGCAGTATGACCAAGCGTACATTAACTATTCTTATCGTCCAAAGAATATTCAACCTAGCGCCTTGCTTGTTGAGTTAAAAAGCACATTTGTCACTAGTACGACAGTCAAAATGGCCAGCGTCGAACGGGGGCACTCAGTGCTGTTTTCCGGCCCCCGGGAATTTGTGAATGACGCGGTCAGTTATGCGGCTATGGTAGACAAAAACCAATTTCTGGAAAATGAAAATAATCTTGAACTGGCTCGGATCAATTTTGATTACTTGTCAGTGGTTGACCGAAGCATTGAAACCTTTAATGGGGCCGTTAACTTTCCGGGTGCGCAGTCGCTCATAGCTGCGGCCATCACGAACATTGGCCAGTTTAAAAACGTTAGCGATCAACAGCTGTTAGAAAAAGCCTATAAGGTCAAGCTCAGTGACGGAGAAAAGCAGGCTCTCGAGGAGGAGGAAAAAACTTCGAAAGTTCAGGTGCTCCCTTCTATTAACGCGCTCTTAATCCGTGGGACTCCCGCGGAAGTGAAACTGGCAAAACGCATTGCAGCCCTCATAGACATCAAGAGCCAGCAACTGCTTTTTTCTCTCAAGGTGTATGACGTTGCGGTAGACAGAGATGAAACGCTAGGTCCTGACAGTGCATTTCTTAACGGCTCCCAAGGAATCTACGATGTGCTTTCTCTTCCGTTCAGTGACACCAAAACGTTCTTGAAAGGGTTCCAAGCGACAACCTCCAACGGTATGGCTCGTGGTGTGTATGAGACGAACTTATTAGTGTTGGAAAACCAACAAGGTCATTTCGGTCGTAAGGAAACGGCTACCATCAGCTTGATCTCGGAAAAACAGGTAGAAACGCAAAAGATCGAAGCGGACAATGGTGTCTATGTTACGGGCCGTTTACTTCCTTCTGGCCGAGTTCAGGCAAAGGTAGAATATAAAGAAGAAAGCCTTGATGATGATGATGATGACGCATCTAGTCAGTCGGTTGAGCCCCCAAAGGTTAGCTCTCAATCCTTAGAGTCGGAAGTCTACATTCAACCCGATCAAACGGTAATTTTAGGCGGGTTTGATAATACAGTGACACAGTCTACTGAAGTGGGTGTCCCCGTTTTATCTAGCATTCCTTTGTTGGGCTTGCTGTTCAAGAACACCCATGAAACCAAGCGGAAGTATAAGCGATACATATCCATTTCTTTTCAGGTGATTGAGTGATGTTCCAGTATTACTTTAAAGTCAAAGAGTCTTGCCAAGATACGGTGACCTGCCAAGCCGCGATCAATACCTTTGTCGGTCAAGAATGTTTCATACATACAGTCGACGGACAACGTGTTCGCGGGGAAGTCGTCAAGGTAGTCGGAAGTCGAGTGGAAATTAAGCTCCTACAGCCGGGCGCTATAAAACGGGGCGGCAAAATTGAGATCACGCCAAACCGATTTTGTTTCCCACTCAACGAGCAAGCGTTGGTCGGCAAAGTGATCAACTGTTATGGACAAACGCTTTATGGTGAAGATTATCTAGACCAACCGGGAAACTATCTGGACTTACCAATTGCCGTTGAGCCTATCCCATTGGCGATGCGAGCACCAATAGAGGATGTATTCCCAACAAAACTGAAGATCATAGATGGCCTGTTCACTATCGGTGAAGGCCAGCGCCTAGGACTATTCGCCCCTGCAGGTGCGGGGAAAACAACCACAGTGTCCATCATGGCCAACAATATGGACGCTGATGTGGTTATCTTTGCAATGATTGGCGAACGGGCTCGTGAAGTCGTGGAGTTTCTTGAAGGGGAAATAGGGCCAGAGGTGATCCAAAAATCCATCACTATTGTCTCGACGTCTGAAGCAAACCCTCTAGAAAAAGTTCGTTCCGGACTGGTAGCGGTCTCGATCGCGCGACATTTCATGGAGCAAGGGAAAAAAGTCGTCCTGTACTTTGACTCATTGACACGTTTTGCTCGAGCGCAGGCAATGCTCGATGGAACGCCGATTGAAGGCGGTATTCCTATTGGGGTGTCTTTAGCCTTGTCGCGTTTAGTTGAGAGCTGTGGTAACTCCATACGAGGCTCTGTAACCGGTATTTTCACCGTCTTGATTGAAAAGGAAATTGATAATGATCCGATTGCCCATGAAGTGAAGTCATTGATTGATGGACACTTGGTTTATTCAACAACCATAGCGTCAACAGGCCGTTATCCGGCAATTGATGTATTGAAAAGCAAAAGTCGTTTGCAAAACAAAGTCCAGGACAATGAGTATGTTCGCATGTCAGAAGCCATCAAAGACATGGTATATCGGTATTTTAATGTTGAGCTCTTGATTCGGGTAGGGGAGTACGAAAAGGGCAATGATTTAGAAACCGATGAGGCGATTGAACGATATCCCCACATCATTGAATTTCTGAAGCAGGGATTTGACGGAGTGGAATATGAAGAAACCCTCGAAGCAATGGGGCGAATTTGGTCAGCTCATTGATATTATTGATATTCGTATAGGCAAGCAGCAGCGCAAGCTCGTCAAACTCAAAAAAGAAAAACAAGCGCTAGTGGCTCAAATCCAAACGCTGTGGGATAAGATTGAGCAAGAGCAAATCGTACTGAAGACCCTTGGTTTACGAGATGAAAATGACGCATTGCAACGCCTGTTCTTACGTCGAGAAGATTGTAAGTCTCACATTGAGTCGTTCTTTTTTGATGTTTCGATAAAGCAACAAAAAGTCGAAACATTAACGCTGGAAATAGAAACCACCGAGGCGAAGAAAAAGCTGCTGGAGAAGCGAAAAGATGCACTAGGAGAGCTGCGTGAGCTGATCAGAGATGAGGAGCCATAATGGAAGTTATACAAGCAAATTTGCCGCTGAACACGTTCGCCGAACGTGATGACTTTGAAGCAGAAATAGATGCGATAACTGACTCCACAGATGGCGAGACCGAGGAGCCATGCCGCGATGACGATAAGGTCAACCGACTAGTGGAAAGACAGCGCCTAGTCAAAGAAGTTGCAAGAGCACAAACGTTTGGCCGCCATCAGCAGAAGAGGCGCATCTCGCTGCAGTCGCCACGCAAGCTTGAAGCCACGAAACCTCTTCGATGTCAAGCTGATGCGGGCGAGCGACACAACCCGTCCTCGGTTTACAACCTTGCCTTCATACAGACACTCATGCCGGGGATGATCGATGTCGACGCGGTCGCCAAGGAGACTAGCCCAGTAGCCACTACAGGAATGAAACCGCCAACTGTGACCTTAATGGAACGTATGCAGACGTGGCGAGTTGAAGTACAGCAGGCCACTAGCTATCTTCCAGTGATACCACATTTTACATTAAGTGCTCTGCTGTTTCATCAGGGCCAGAAGCTCAAAAGTTATCGCGTGTTACATCAAGGCAAGTATTACCTGTTTGAATTTGAAGGGGAAGATATGAAAGAGTATTGCGAGATCGATCATGACCGTGCTTGATGTAACCGCTGCTTGTTTAGATATTGTGAAAGGCGCGATCATTATTTTTTCACTCAGTTTTGTGGTGACAGGGGTGCTGGTCGGGATGTTGCAAACGGTGTTCAGTGTGCAGGACCCCGGTTTACCGATGGCATCAAAACTGGTGGTATTCATGGTGTTGTTGACTCAGATGGGCGGCAACATCTATGAACAATTTCATATGTTGTTCCGGCAGTTATGAATGTTGGAACAATGTGCGTTTGGGAGTAGAGAGGAAATGTTTTTGAAACAGCTAAGAGAGATCGTCTTTAAATCATTGGTAGACAATTTAGGAGTAGAGCCTGCGTTACTGTCTCGGGTTCAAGGCAATGATCCCATCGTCATCGAACTGGAAGGGGGAGACGATATTTATGTGTATTTTCAGGAAAAAACGTTACAGACCTATATTGAGATGCCCTTGAAAGACCGCAGGGTCCTTCCTCTGAAGGCCTCAAAATTCATGGAAGCACTGACAAATGATGAGCAGCTATTTATGAATGTTCAGCAAGATAAGGTCGTTGTCTTTGCTGAATTAGGCGCAGACATGATGCACCTTGAGCGTCGATTGTCTGAGAAACTAGAGACATTCAATAAGTTAGCGCATCAGTTGAGAATGTAGATTTATTGGTGAGTCTTTCCGCTGATACGAGTAAGGTTTAACCCAGTTATTCGTAGGGCAGAGAGGGCTTGCCAATAATGATCACGCACATCGTAATGATTAAACAAAGGTACCTATTTTGAGGATTAATCACCCCATAGACACTAAACCGATTCGTGACCATCGCCCCAGCACCCAACTAAGTTTTGACGTTAAAACGATACGATTGTCAACCAAAGCGAAACAGAAAGTCAACGCTATCTTAAATTTTATTGGGCTGCGTTCTGAAAAAAAGGCCACCAGTAAACTTAATAAGGTGTCAGTGGCTACTAACGTAAACTACTCTTCAATAAATGAATGCAATAGCAGTGAAATAGTCCGAGTGCCGTCAGAGCGTAACAGCAAACCGCGTCAAGAAAGCATGAAAGAGTCTTCTGGTGTTGTACAGTTGCAGCGGTCATCAGCGTCAGCTATTGCAGAACATTTGCCCTCGAAAGTTTTATCCAAGAAAAACACAATAGCTCATTTATCACCTGAGAGCTCTGGGCGTGTTGAGAGCAACACCATGCCATCACCTATAAGCCATTCGGCTACTAAAACGTCAAATTTGATACGTCAGTTTGGATTTGACGTTGAGAAAACTGTACATCACAAAGTGTCGCCAGATGAGCCCGCAGAGGTTCAGACTAACGAGACCAAATGTAAGGCTAACGCATCGCTAGAAAATAGTCAGGTTTCTTCAAGCCAACCGTTAATCGAAACAAGTGTCGTGTCAAAAGAAGCCAATATTGAAGGTTTATCTTTGTCCTTTAAGGAAAAACAAAAACTTGTAGAACGTAAACTGAAGAACGGTCCAAAGACTCCTGCAGAGGCGTCGATTAAACAACAAAAGGAAACACGAAATAAGAAAACATCGCCCCCTAAGACGAGTGTACCTGATGCGCCGTCACCAACTACACTCCAAGTGTCGTTGAAACCTGGTGTGATCCCGCCGCCGCCGCCGCCGCCGCCCCTAGGTCTTCTGTCAGGCCCGAATAAAGTGTGGACAAAAAATGTTTGGGCACCAGTTGATGTTGGAGAAACGCCATCAGGAAACAAAAAAAATCATGTGGTATCTGCAAAGAAATATATCGACGAACATAGAACGAAAGAAATGGATAGCATTAATGATGAATTAAGAAAACTATTCGAGAGTAAAAATAAATAAGGGAGACACTCAATTTTTATAATTTAATACCCTGTGTCGGGAATAGTAAATTTGGCGATATGCACAGCAACAACGAGTTGTGAGGGAATGTTTTTGAAACAGTTAAGAGAAACTGTTTCTCAATCACTTGGTAGATAATTTTTAGGCCAAGCTTGAACGAGTGTCCTGAGAGTATCACCACACTTTAATAACTATTAATCTGGCGGGAGTGAAAGAAATATAAGCTTATGTGCTGTAAAAAGCTTTGTAGACCTATATTGATATGCTTTTTATCCTGTTATTCATGAGCGAAAAATTTGAACCTTAATTTACTCACTGTAACGGAGGATGCTCTAAGTTGGGCATTAATACTAAATGGGTATCTCGAATAGAATTACGACTCATCATTCATTAGATGAAGCTGTGATATGCAAATTAAATAATAGAACGGTGTCTGAAAAAACCATAAAAAAAATGGTTAAAAAAATAGCTAATGTATCTGACCCACAAGAAAAACTGGCAGCCCTAAAATCTGCTTTTGATGTTGCCAAGAAGATACAAGGCAAACAAGCTAGAGAAAAAGTTACCTTTCTTCTAAAAAGTAATATTGACTTGCTTATACCGCGCACTTTACCTTCAACATGTCCTGATCATAAAATTGCTCATTTAACTTCGGTCGCGGAGGTTGGGGTATTGTCTAAGTCTACAGGGAAACGTGTTGCAAAATGGATGGAAGATCTTCCATTAATTGAAGAGGCGATAAAGTTAAAGCAACCAAACTTAGCGGACCTTCCAAAACTCAACGCCGTAAAAGGTTTTAAGGGTGACTTCAATTTCAATAGACAGAAGATCTTTAGAAACTTCGTGTCAGTAGAGCCTGGAGTTTTAGCTAGAGGATCTGCTCCTCATTATAATAAAGTCGACAGTTCCCAAAAAATGTCTGCTGACGCGATTAATTTTCTGAAGGGGCAAGGTTTTAATCAAGTTATAAGTCTTAATTCGATTGAACTCAGTAACGCAGAAAGGAGTGCTTTGGCAAAGTCAGGGATAGAATATATTCACATAAAAACAGATGATTTTTCAGTCCCAAATAGAGAGCAATTATTACAAGCGGTAGCGTCCATGAAAGGGAAGAATACTTATGTATATTGCGGTTATGGTGCAGGAAGGACAGGAACGTTAGTATCTGCTTGGCAAATATTAAATAACAAGGGAACTTTAAGATCATCTACTGTTGAAAAAGAAGAACAACTAGTCATGTTAATGGATATAGATAAAAAACAAGCGATATCAAAAAGCATTGAAAGACTTGATGTCTGGCGCCCATGAGGCCAATTGTTTCATTATTAATCTTTTAATGTTAATAAAAGTTTTTTCTTTTAAGTTATGCTGTTACTAAGGGGTATGAATATGGAGTGTTTTCAGTTAGTTTTTAATTTTTTTAAAATTAGTGAAATCTAATTTGTTTACCTAAATGGGTAGGAATCTAAGCTGATCGTTATACTAATTTTTCCAAGTTACTTGTTAAATTTTATACGAATAAAATTCGAGGTGGTTAGTTTCATTTCTTTTCATCTTAATTCTAATGACCCTCAGTAATTGATGATTTACTATTTAACCACTAATTTAGAACAATGCTCACAAAATAAGTGGTCACGTGATAAACGCAGCATGGCTGAACGAAGGTAACATTTTCCCATAATTGGTATACCCACAGTCCCCATTTTTAATTAAGCAGGGTTTTGAAAAACGGCTGTCAAGGCCCCTGATTAATGAGGCAAAGGGTATTACCTGCTCAATGAAGTTAAGGATAGGGTAAGTAAAGGCCTCTTCGAAACTTTCATCAGTTATGTCGCTAGTAAGCCCAGCTAAGATAGGTATGTTTACACTTAGCTTTCATTATTAACGCCGCTCAACCAGAGATTTGAACAATCATGAACGCAGATATTTATCCATTAAGTTATAAAACGTTAAATTTTAATGATGGCTGTTCAGAGGCCGAAACTCAGCCATCAATAAGGGCTCTTGTTACAAGAGTAAATGTAGCTGGGCGAAATAGCCTTCAATCCCCTCCTCAAGCTATAAGAGTTGCCGATCAAAAAATTTCCAAAAGCAAGAATTTCTTCAGTCCTAACTACAACAAAATCACAGATGTGAGTAGTTTCGAATCTACTAAAGACATTACCCCATTACGTTCCAAAGATGAAGCGGCCTCTGATCAAAGTATTGTTCAAGCTTTAAAGGACTTTGAGGCAGTTGAAAACTGCGGTGTCCGACCAGATAAGTCAACTCATGTGAGTGCCACCTTTTTGCATAAGCTTAAAAAAGGGAACGTTGGGGAGGCAATTAAGAAGGCATATAATCGTTTACCGGGCGGAGTTTTGCCTAGTATCATAGGCTGTACACTCGGGAGCGCCGGATTCATTGCTGGAGCTGCTGCATGTGTTGCAACCGGGGGGGCAGCCCCTTTTGTCGCAGCGACTGTGATCGCTGGTATATCAGCTTTTATCGCAGCAGGTGATGCTTTACGCGCCTATCAGACTCGACATCGCAAAGAACCGTTTTCTAAGGACTGCCTAGGATATCTTATCAATAAAGTCGGTGGTGATAGGCACAGAAAGGTAGCAAATGGAATTTCTTCTGGTTTTCGTATAGGTTTATTTGCAGGTTCACTTATATGTTTTACAGCTAGTTCGGCACTGGCGGGAACTAGCTCTGGACATTCTGCTGTTGGGGCTTCCGCCATGGAACACTCAGCGGTATATGCTCCTCATTGGACGCATACCGTTGAAGGAGCAAGCTTGTTAGGAGAAGCATGTCTTACTAAATTTGAGCATCAGAAATCTGAGTCAAAACATAATGTGAGTGGACACCTAGATAACGCACATTTTGGTAATGAGATAGTGGAGTCGACGACACTATGATGTTGAACCTACATGAAGCATTAGCCAAAGTTAAACATGCTTTGGCGTCCTCGCCTGATTTAGAGCGGGATGAAGATACGCATGTTGCAAATTTAACTTATCAGCAAGGTGTACTAGCATTTGCTCAGAAGAATTATGAGGTTGCTTTAGATTTTTTTACTGCTTCGGTAATGCAGTTGCCGTTTAATGCAACTTATTTATTCGCGTTAGCAATGACTTATCATGCATTACATGATGAGAATGAAGCGATTAATTTCTATAATCTTGCATGGGTCTTTGAAGCGACAAATCCAGCGCCTTGCTTTCGTTTAGGACAATGTTACTTAACATTAAACAAATATGACGATGCTATTGAATCAACAGAAACGGCAATTAGACTTTCAAAAACGGACCGTGAACATAAAGAAATATTGGCGTTATCCCAGCAACTGCTTGTACATATCAAACTCCAGCAGCGCTCTCATTCCTAGGGATGGTTTAAGCTATTGCTACAAAGATGATCCTTTTCGATAGTATGGAAACTGTACGAACCTTAGTCGATATCTAAGGAGGTATATGGTTCACTCTATTCTGAGCGCAGAGTTTACCTGTAGGAGCTTGGTGTCATGTGAACCATATAATTAATCCCCAGCAAAAGCTGGGGATTTGTATAAAAGAGACAGGTTAGGCATTACTTTTTGGCAGGATGTAAGGCTTTGCCCGTTTTGTAGTCGTTGTTGTCCAGTACACCTACGAATAGAGCTCCTCCCAAATTCATGCCCGCACCTACCGCGCAATCAATTTTACCTCTTTGTGTAGATGCGTTTTTGGACGCATCTAGCCACTGAGCAGAAGACTCCGCAAATGCTGAGGTATTGGAACGATCTCCTCGATAAACCTCTGTTGCTAGCTGCTTGTAACCTTCGGCCTTTTGAATAGGAAAACTAGTGTGTTGATGAGAAATTAGGTTGTCATTCACTTGCCTAAGGCAGTGGGGAAATACTTGATTACTTTGCGCTTTGCGTGAAGAATAAAATTGCTGTTCTTGTTGCAAGTGCAGTTGTAACTGGTGACGCTCAGGTTGAACAACTGTTGGTATCTCATTGTGATGGGTGAGCGCCTCTCGCACACTATGGTAAACTTCTTTGGGAATATGACTTAGGCGCGTGGTTGGATGACTCCCTATGGTCGGAACGACTTCCTTGCGAACGCCTTTTTGTGTACTGTTGATGTCTTCGCGAGCTTGTTTTTCAATTGCATACTCAGGGGGAAAGCCCTGCGACCTTCCCGCATCAAAATCTTGACTTTAAGTCGTTTATTTAATCAGGGTATCGAGGTATTCATTGATCCTGAAAGCCAGGAGGGGCTGCCTACATGGCGTTTAGGAATGAGGTTGATAGCTCATCCCATGTTCATCGAGCGTGTTGTGGATGCCTGTTTCATGAAAAGCGACCATTTGGTGTGTACTATAAAATCTCAAGGAATCACCAGTGGTAAATGAATAAACATGGAAAAATAGGGTGTCTTCTGAAACAATTAACCAGACTCCTCGGTCTGTCAGCCTATTTAACCTATATCAATTCGATGTAACCGAGCGGAAAAGTACAATACGCGGAGAAAGTGTTGGCAATTTTTGCGTGATCGTTCTCGACGCCGTGTTCCATCATATATTCCTTTAGGGCACCAATAACTGAATTTTTGATCGGCAAGGGGGGCCTGACTCTGTTCAGTGAGGGGCTTGTGTGAATCCAATAACGAGCCCCTAAAAATTGATTTGTCTTTAGATGTTGGAATTCACTTCTGACGTTATCAATGCGCTTTTTGACCATAATGTTTCTCGGATGGCAGGCTATAACTGGCTCTGGTAGAGAGCCGTTCTCCTTCCCATGCCTACCAATGCTTTGATTGGCTATCTCCCCGAGCAGTGCCCATCTCTTATGACACTTTAGTTCATCAAACATTAACGGTTGTTTACAGGTCAGTGTTGCATCTGCGTAGACACCTCCGTACCAATACAGTATCTCGTCTCTCACAATGACCAATGCAGCTTCTAAGTCTTTTTTCATTACCTGATATTGATAGACATCCCAATTTATCATCCTTATATCTTGGCAACTTGAAACATCCTTCACTTGTACATTACTCAATGACTTAAAATTGTTAGCCAACTCATTGAAACGTTTTAAATCACTGATGACGCCTCCAGAGCGATAGTAACCTTGTGCTGCCATTTTGGGCGGAAAGTGAGCTAAAGTTGTATCGGCGTCCATTCTCTTTCGTTGGTACTCTGATGTCATGAGCATGTGCATTAGATTCGGTGTTCTTTTGACAATACGCGTATGTTTCTTCATTGCGCTATCATTCTTCTCGGACCTATTCTCACTTTGGTGGTCAGTAACAAAGTGTTTAGAGTCGACCCACAAATAGATCGTAGCAGTAGGGTTTTTATTTGCCCACTCGACAATTCTGTTGCGTTCTATCGCTTCGGGTGAAGCCGCGAACCATAGTAGGTGGATCTTATGTGGTATAGGACTAGTGCAATTCTCTGACTTAGTCAAGGTATTGGGGAAGGTTAGTTGAACTTTTGTCATCGGTCTGACTATCAAATTTCTAGTGTGCTGTTTAGGTAATTAATCATTACAGCATGACCTAGCTCTCTTGCTTACTCCAACGGTTATTTGTGGAATTTTCTGAAATATCGTGCCTCTTTGGTGGCTAGATAGTTAGGTGTTTCAGTCTTAACTTTCATGGAGGTGTTTGTCTAAAATAACATCAGCTTTGGCGTTCTTAATAATTCAAAAAATTTCATTGGTTAAAAAAAACTATATTGTTATCGTGGCCAAGAGTGATGATAGACATAAATTCATCAAACTTATTAATAACACAATTAGACTTCTGTTAAGCAATTGTTGAATATGTGATTGTTTTATTTTTAAATTAATCTATAAATATAGGAAACTCAAACTTATGCCTAATCGAATAAACTCATTGTTCAACACAAATGTGGGCAACACTCAATCCTCGTCAGGGACTAAAAGTAGGGTCGCCTTTGGTGTCCGCAGTGTAAGAAATGTTTGTTTAAATTCTCGTAAAAATGAAAAACAGGTTCCTCAAAGAATACACCATTTTTGGCAGGGGGATATTAGCAACCTAAAAAAACATTATGAAAACTTAGAAAAAGTAGCGAATAAAAACCCATCGTATAAAACTCAACTACATCTTATACCTACAAGAGCAGAGGACCTAAAGCTAGCCCAAAGTAAGTTACCACATGTTGAAGTCAAAGATTTAACGAAAGAGAAGTGGTTTTCGCAATTTAAACAAACGGATCGTTTCAAACAATTCCAAGCGTCAAAAAATGGTGAAAGAAGCCACTTAGCTTCGGGGGCTGACATCATAAAAACCGAACTGCTTGCACGTAAAGGAGGAGTTTGGAACGATGTAGATAATCCTCCATTAAAACCATTGCCGAAAAAATTGACCGTTTCGAAAGGTAATATGCTAACTGCTGGCCCTGTGGTTTTTAAGCGATGGGGAGGTGAAAAAGGGTTCCATTCGAGTACACTGGCGACACACCGTGAAAATAAAATCTTAAAGGAAATTAATAAGTCAAGTTATGAGAAATTTCAAGGTGTGGAGGGGGTAATCTATCAAAAGAACTCACAAACAGAGAACCCAGACAACCACTTTAAAATGATTTCAGAGACAGCGGGATCATTACATTTATCTCGGGAGCTTATAAAGAAAAATCCTACGATGAAGGAAGAGGTTGAATCTTTATTAGAAGAAGGAAAAAAATTTGGTGAAGGCAACGTAGTTATGGATGAGTTCTTTGAACCCACAGTCAGTACAGGTGCTGGAAAATTAGATGAAGAACAAGCCGAACAGCTAGTTGTACTGTTGAGTGATTCTGACCATGTCGTTATTTAATGCACCACTATATTTAAGTTAGTTTAGTGCGCATTATGTGGTCCGCCATTATGTTGAGTAGTTTGGTGTCACTACGATTGCGCCAGCGCTGACACCCTTGATGTTTAGCGATTTTAAAGTATCCCAGACGGTGTTTTTTGATGATGGGTATGCTTCATCGGTAGAGTATATTGGTTGATCTATCCATAAGACTGATGGTTGGAATGAGTCTTTTTATTGATATTGTCGACAAATCAGACTTCGGATAGAGCTCTCCCACGTGATGGCTTCGCCACGCCTACTCCGTGCCTCATTAACGAGCGGCTGTCGGCCTATTCCAGAATGGAAAACGGCAACGTGCAGTCGGCAACTACATAGAATGCACTCAAAGGGAACCACTCTTAAAAAACTTTTGATCATCTGACCGCATCGAATCGGGGGAACAGGCTCTGGGTGGCGCGCCATACCCAGAGCACTGTACTGCCGGTAACGTCTCTCCCACGACACTATTGGCCAGAAAACCAAAATAGCGGGTCATGCGAAAACCATGCTCAGGAGTGTGTTGCAAAAACCGTCTTATCAGCTCTATTTGGCCACAGTTTAGCATGCAATAACTCATCACTAATGTTCACTGTTGTTTTCGCTCGCTTTACCTATCCTCTTACTCTTTATTTACACAAAAGGTAATTTCACAACATGCTATCCGTTCATGACACGATGCAATGCATCCAGTATCCAACATACCAATTTGGTGGTGCGGAATCTCAACGCCACGCTATGATACTAAGTATCAAACGAATTACTAATGAACAGGGCAATGATAAAAAGAGGCTCGACGCCTTGAAGCAATTAAAAAAAATGGTGGATAGTGTCTATGCAGCTCCCCAAAAAACAAAGCGTGCTTGGATAGACAAAGACTCCGACACCATCAAAAAGATGTACCCAAAGCTTAAAGAATACAAAGTTGAACATAGGCTGAAGGAAATCCCAATGTCGGGCCATCATATTATTGGTAAATCAATGTTAACCAAGTTTTTGAGTAAAGCTGTTCAAACTGAGCGAGGTAGACAAGTCGCCGATGAATATTTGAAGGCTGTTGGTATAAAAGAGAAGCTCATACGAGATCGTCTTATTGAATCTGATATGTTATCTAATAACACTGTTAACCCAGAAGCACTCAGTGAGATGCTGAGTCAACCAGACTTGCCAGCGGAGCAGAAGAAAATCGAATCAGCCGTTGGAAAATTGCTGTGGCCTAAATGGAATATAGTTATGGGGCCGAGTAATAAGTACCGTTCTGATGATATGTGTAATGGTCAGGTACTCGACCTGTTTAAATCGAAGGGATGTGACCCTCAACTTGTAGAAGTTTCGAAGATTGCAGAGCGGATTTGGGATGCAATGAATAAGCTTGAAAGGCCCGATGATGAGGATGTCTTAGCCACTCTTGAAAAGGAGTTTAGGCTAATAGCGGGCAGCCCGTTAGCAGAAAAAGATGTGTATTGGTATCCACAGGAAGCAGATTGGAAGAAAAAAGAGTGTTCTGTTTTCAACCCTGCAACAAACCGAATTGAAAGCAAAGAGTTATGCTACAAGAATAAGGAGAAGGGAGAGACTCGAAATCCTAATGGGAGTTCCTATATTGCAAACAACTTGCCTTCTCGTTTTAGACCATATACGAATTTTGAAAATGAACTAATAGACAGCATTGTTCGCGCTGCTCTTGAGATCCCGTCTCACAAGCAACAAAAAGCGTTCATAACTGAATATGTGCAACCACTCATTAAAACGAGCCGTATCCTCGATGCAAGGGAGTACCAAATTATGGCTTGCAAGAAACAAGGGGCAGTTTGAACTCTTTTGTGTTCGAAATCTATTCATCTATGCAAAGTAACTCAACAAACAAAATATAAACCAGATTAAGATCGCAATCATTCTAAATAGGTCTGTATTTGGGGTTACATTACTCGGTTAGTGTTCTGTTTGAGGTCGATTAATCTCGTTTCTGTTTGTGTGTTTAGCTCTAGTTATGGAATAGATTTTATACTTAAAGTTTCTACGCTGAGATTTAGCTTTTACCTTCCAATTGGTAAACTAATAGGTAAGTGGGCACTATATTGTCTAGATGTCCACTTTTTGGCCTGTAGTCATGTAACGTGAAGTGACCAATTCGTAGCGGAGCTTTCGCAGATAACTTAATCAAAACACTCTTTTTATTACTCACTAGCGCCAGCTAAAGCATAAAGAGTGGAAGTTGTTCTTGAAATGTGGCCAATACTATCGATAAGTATGCCCTGTAGTTGGGCTAGCTTTGCTAGGTTGACTCCTAGTAAGGAAAGTGAAATAAAAATGGGGCTGTCGAGAGCTTGGGTGAGTAAGGAGGGGGGGATTTTCAAATTATATTTAGGCCCTCCAACAATCCTCTGAGACCTTTGGCTGAACAAAGTTAAACAGCGAAATGAGGCAGTATATGGTTGCTTCTAATAGTTATGAAACAAAGGTTTATCAAATACGACGAGGGGTCAATAAAACCTCTATTGTGGTGTGAACATAAACCCAAATATGGTCAGTTTGAGTCAACGGATGAGAGTAGATTGAAGGATGTGATCAGTTGTGAGGCTGGCTAACATCTAATTTCTGCTGACTGCGCGCTTGTCAATTCTGAACCTATCTCACTGTTAACACTGAGAATAGTAAGCGGATAGATAATAGTTAAACGTATAAAGTTTATATTTACATAATGAAATAAGACTTTTCAGAATATTTCAGAAATAATCTCTTGAGGTTAATGTTTGACCTTAGATGATAAGGTCTCTTTATTAAATGGAGAGTTACTTATGCCGAAAATATCTTTTCCTACAACCCCTTCAGACTCTTCTGTTCAATCTGTTTCAGTGGCAAGTAACTCTCCAAAAGGACAGCAGCCTTCCTTAGGCATCAAGTCAATCCGGAATGTTTCTGTTTTATTGGAAGCTACTCCTCCATCTCGGTATAGGTCCGGAATACATAAGTCAAAGCAAGAAAATGACACTAAAGTCATTGAAAAAGAGTATGGTTTTATAGCCCGCCCCCTACTTAAGAAGGGAGTAAATAGAGAGGCTTCTATTAAAAATGCGATCTCTCAGATTGGTTCTAGATTTGACCCTGAGAGTTTACTGTTTTTTAACTCACTTCAAAAGACAGCGGATAAGTATCGTATTGTTATTGGATTGCGATCTCCTAGCCCAGATGGACAGATAAATCTTCTTCAAGGATGTCCAACAAAAAACTTTCATATGAAAGCTAAGTCAGGTGCGTTAGGGTTTATTTATGAAGACCCAGATAAATCAAAGGTTCCTTTAGAAAAGAGAGATAAGCAACAACGAGCAATTGAAAACGCAAAACAAAAAGGGGCAAAAGCTATTGACCTAGTATTGTCTGCAGAGCAAATTCAATTTGCTATAAAGCATGGTAGTTTAAAAGGAACAGAAAGTCCCAACGTTTATTCCGTACACCTTCAAGGAAGAGATATGGGCTTTTATATTGACCCTAACGGTAGGGCTTTTGATTCTAAAGGGGCAGTAAAAGTGATGACTAATCCGCCAGAGTCTGATGGTGCAGCTTCAGAAGGAAAAGCGATTACCGCAGATTACGACTTGTTTTGTATCATACCTAGAAAGCAGCAGAGTATAAATCAGAGACCATTAGAAAGTCGTCCTCGATTTTTAAGAACTGTTGATTCTCACAATCAAAATATTCACAGCAAAATAAGAGCTCTAACTAATCCAGTCGAAAAATATGGAGAAGAGTCAAGAGATAAAGGGAATATTCATTTTTTTGCTGAAACGATTATCGAAGACCTAAATAACAATGTTGCTCAAGAAGGCTTTTCTGGAGGGAGATTATTCTGGCATAACGATGAAACTGGGAATCCATTTACACCTGGGTTTGATGCGTTAGATAAGCCTATATTTATCATCCCAAATAACCCACCTCAACAGTTTCATGATAAGAATAGCCTGATGATGTTTTATCGTGAGATTGAACTAGCAGGCTATAAGCCAGAATATAGCCCTATTTTCGGTTTTTAGTTTAAAGGTCAGAAAACTCTAAGCTCACTTGCCTTTAAAAAGCTACCTAAATTATAGGGAGTCTATTCGAGTATGTTTGTCATTTTAGTTTATTTTTTGGGGGAAAGAGACTCCAATTTCTAGGTACAAAAGTTTAAGTCTTTTATTGTGTCCATGTAGCGTATTTCTGTCTGTCATAGTAGGTTGAGAAAAGTGTTGTGTAAGCTGTGAAGTAAGCCTCTTTATATTTCATTCAGGTATCTCCTGTTACATCTGTGCCAGAAGCAATGTGTAGACTCTTTTCTACTTCCTGAATGTCTGCTCATTGCAAACTGACTGGTAAGTTTTAAAATCCGGTAAAGGCTTCTCTGTTAGTATCAATCACGGTAAAAGTACGAACACGAACAGTATTCGTGATACATATGGCAATTTCTACAGATCCCCAAGTGGCTTTCACGGTCATAGCTTTGCTTGTCATTCGTACGATCACCGGACGCTGACACGCCCACTAAGAAAAACAAAATTTTAAATGTCACCTTGACTGTGAGCCCAATACATTCAATGAAGACAATTGCCATGCTCTTACGTTCTCTTGGTTTTTGTGTGCTCATGTTTGCTCCTTACTCGGTTTTGATTTATCCAAAGCTTACCGAAACCTTCAGTCTCACAAGCCCCAAAACCTCAAAAGATTTCAATTCTTAGCGAAAATAAATGTCACAACGATAAGACTTGTGGCTGACACAAGTGGGACGCATGTAGTTACAGCGATATGGGGAAAGATCTATTTTTGAACCGACATTTTTTTCTCTAGTTCACTTGTGAGTACTCTTATGACGAACGCATTGTCGTTTAAATCTATCGCATATACGCATGTAAGGAGGAACATATGAAAACTGTACATTTTTCACATTGGCTTCAAGGATTCCTAACTCAAAGTGAGGCTCACAAAGTGCTTGCCAAGAGACCGAGAAAATAGAGTGTTTAGATGATTCGCAGTTACTAAATCCACGATACTTGCTTCGTCTAATTTAATTAGAGAAATTAGACGAAGAACGAAACATCGCCACATCCTTGGTGTGGTAAGAGATACCGAACTTGCTTGGCAGAAGTGTTGAGAAGTTCACGCACTATTTGGTGATTGAGAACGATAGTAGGCAAGACTATTTGGGCGCTACTATCCTAACTGCCAACTCAATACATAGTGTGAAGAGAATGAGAAAATATAGCCACTAGTGGAGGATGCAATAAGCCAAACTCAGCTGTCGACTGTGCCACTAGTTAGAACGAGGATGCAACAAGCCCTCAGGTCCACAAAGTGTGGAAAGCGTTCTAAAGGTGAGGATGCAATAAGCCCATTGACCTCATTATGAGGGAACACCGAAACCCATCGACGTCATCATTTATCGAAACGGCCCATGGCTGAGCATATGCGCTATATTTCTACTCTCTGAACATGTTTTCTAATTGGACTTGAACGGGTGCTAACCCAAGCAATGTTTACTGCATTTATTCTCCTTCAGGATAAAATCATCACCCGCTTTTTATCGACAATACTGAGCTTACTTCTCATTAAAGAGGAGTAAAAAATGCAAAAAAAGAGCTATATTGGGCATTTAACTAACACCCCGAGAGATTTCTCTAAGCCAAACTTCAACTTGGGCTCGAGGGACATGGCAAAAGCATTGATCAATGCCAGTTTTGAAAATCAAGGAGGCATAGTTACTAATACCCACAGGGCAAGGTTGCCCGCAATCAAACACTTCATTGACTTCATCAAAAGTACAACAAGCATCAAACGTCTCAACGAGGTTGAAAAACGACATGTTCAGTCCTTTGGAGAGTTTTTAAAAGACAATGTACAAGAAGAAGTATTCTCGTCTGCAACGGCTCGTGATTATCTATCGCATGTAAATCGCTCCCTCGCACAAGCGAGGGGGGATGAAAAGTGTGTGATTAATGCAACGCGCGACTTGTGCTTTACTCCTAAATCCGGGATTGCGAACGAAGATCGCTCTGTAAGTGAAGAGCTTCATGCCAAAGTGCTTGCTAATGTGACTCCGGAGGTTGGTTTTGTGATGCAATTGCAGAGACTTTTTGGCTTGAGGTTTAGAGAAGCTGCGCTACTTGATGCGACAAAGGTACTCGAAGCATTACATCAAGGCTCAGTTCCTATGTTGGTGAAAGGTACTAAAGGAGGGCAGCCGAGACCTTTGGCAGATATTTCTGATGAAAGATATCAATTACTACTGCGGGTTGCAGAGTTCCAACATTCTTTGGATCACGATTCTCTCGTTCCTTCTCATTTGTCGTTAAAGGCCTTTCAAAGCTATGCGTGGCGTCAAACTAAGTTGGTCGATGCAAAGTATGCCAGCCATGGCGAGCGAAAGTATTGGGCTTGCAAAACGTATTTTAACGCAATGAATGTACCTTGTCCGGTTCAAGCTAGCATTGCTCATGGTAAAGCCCATCACCAATACATCGCTCAAGTACTCAATATCACTGAGAGTGAGGCTAAACAGCGCGATCAACTTGTTCGTTTTAAGATTTCTAAGTTATTAGGGCATCACCGAATCAATATCACTAACAGCTATTTGGGGTAAAAATGAATAAGCATACTCAACGCCAAATCTTGTCTGTAATGGCTCCGTACCAAAAGCGAGGGATCCCATACAGAGCGAAGCAAGTTAAGCGCTTGTTGATGATATTTGATGACATTTTTCGCCATGAGCCCTATGTCGCAGAGCAACTAAATCGAGTAGGTCGACGACAAATTATCGGGTATTGGGAGCGAAGTAAAGGAGACAGCGAGCAAGTTCGTCAAGAAAAGTACGCAATTTTGAAATGGTTTTTTGAGCATACAGATTTGAAGGTAAGAGTGCCGATCCCGAAGAAAAGAAGCATTAAATCACCGAAAAAATCCGATGAAATGAGATCTAAATAACAAAAATCAAAAACGTATAAATTAATGTATAAAAAATCTAATTAATGATGATTTTTTGTTTTAAATCATTTGGTTAAGACTTTTGTTTGTAGTCCTCACTCACCGCCACATTCTAAAGCCCCAGCAGAAATGCTGGGGCTTTTTCGTTTCTGAATCTCTCCTAACTTCTATAACCGTGAACAGGGGATGTACTTTGCTGGTGGCAAAGGCAGCCCACAGAGCAAGATAGAAACTTTAGCCATTTATACCTGATAAAACATTCGTTTGGTGCACTACCTGAAGAGGTGGAAAACTTGTTTGACGTTTATCACTTAAGGCATCGTCTACCAACCGTAACACCTTATCCATTTAAGCATCTAAGTGAGTATGTTGAGATGAGCGTTTTAAACCTTGATAGCAGATCAAACCAAGAGGCTAGTAGCGAGCAGAAACCAATGTTTTATTCGCTACTAGCACCAAAAGTCAGTAAAATCCTGCCCAATTATCCCTATTGTTATTGTTTGAATTTCAAGCAACTATCGTTTTAAGAAGAATATTATGGACCACTCAGTACATAACAAACTCGTTTCATTTATTTGGTCGATTGCCGACGACTGTCTTCGTGATGTCTATGTTCGTGGTAAATACCGCGACGTTATCTTGCCTATGGTGGTGCTACGCCGTCTGGATACACTTTTAGAGCCTTCAAAGGAAGCGGTATTGGAAGAAGTTAAATTCCAAACAGAAGAGATGAATGAAACTGAGCTTGATGATGCACCATTGTGCGCTGCATCAGGTTATGTTTTCTACAACACGTCTAAGTGGACCCTGCAAACGCTGTTCAATACAGCGACCAATAATCAACAGATTCTGCTGGCTAACTTTGAAGATTACCTCAACGGTTTTAGTGACAACGTAAAAGAGATTGTTGAGTGTTTTAACCTGAAAGCTCAAATCCGCCACATGGCAGGTAAAGACGTTTTGTTAGATGTGGTAGAGAAATTCGTCTCGCCATACATCAACTTAACGCCAGAGGTGAAAGAAGATCCTGAGGGCAACAAACTGCTAGCTCTTAGCAACCTTGGTATGGGTTATGTTTTTGAAGAGTTGATCCGTAAATTCAACGAAGAGAATAATGAAGAGGCGGGTGAGCACTTTAC